>NZ_JBEZGQ010000117.1:0-13752 GCF_040650095.1 Actinoplanes sp. NPDC048791
CCCTGCTGGGTGGCGGCGCCGGTTCCGCGTTCGACGACGACGCCGACCTGCCCAAGGAGGTCCCGGCGGTGCCGAGCCTCGCGGTCCTGCGTCCCCGCCGCACGGTGGGCCAGTCCCAGGGCGGCGACTCGACCGACTCCGAGGAGACGGCGAAGCCCCGCAAGCGCCTGCCGAGCTGGGACGACGTCCTGTTCGGGGGCGGCCCGGCGGCCCGCGAAAGCTCCTGATCACCAGCTCTTCAGCGTGACGTAGCCCTCGCCCGGAACACTGTGGACGAGGGCTATCTCATGCAGCGGCCACGACGGGCCCGCATAACCGTCGAGGGCCAGCCGGACCACGGGATCATCCCGGTACGCCACAGTGAGATGCGGCGTGAACTCCCGCTCCACCAGCCCGAGCCGTCCCGAGACGTCCCGGTGCAACGCCGCCAGGTCCCCCTCGACGCCGGCCCACAGCACGGTCGACCTGCCCTTACCGAAGCGCCCACCACCCCGCAGCCGCAGCACGACACCCCGGGGTACGGCGACCCCGTCGAGCGCCCGCTCCACCTCGGGCAGCCGTTCCTCCGCGACCTCACCGAGGAACGCCACCGTGATGTGCCAGCGCTCGACCGGCGTGAGCCGCACCGGCCGGGCGCCGCCGTCGGTCAGGCGATGGCGCAGGTCCCGGCACACGTTCCCGGGTGGATAGATCGCCACGAAGAGCCGCACGCTGCGACTCTAAGCGGTCAGGCGGCTCGCAACCGCAGACCCGCGGCGTGCAGCAGCCCCTCCACGCGGACCCGTTCGATCTCGCGGTCCATCCCGTCGAGCTGGGCGAGATGCTCGGTGAGCCCGAGGGACCGGCTGGCCATGGCGAGCCGCTGGTCGTAGGCCCGCAGCACCGCGGTGAGCCAGGCGACCGAGTCGATGGTCGGCGAACTGCGCCGCTGCCGGTCGAGCCGGCGCAACTCGGCGACGAGCTCATCCATGCTCGGCTCAAAATCGGGCGGCCGCAGCTCCAGCTCCGCGACGGAAAGCTCCCGCTCCAGACACCGCAGGGCGCGAACATCCCGCCGCCCGCCCCGGCTCCAGAAACGACGGGCGACCAGCTCGTCGGCGCAGACGACGACCGCGACGGCACACGGCAGACACAGCAGCGCGAGCAGCGCCGTCGCGAGCACAGCTATGTGCGTGATTGCCACGGTCTGACGCTAAGGCAGCCGTTGAGGAAACGGAGAGGGCCGTTCGGATGACCCGGTCTGCCATACATATCCACAGGTTTGTCCTCAGCCGATCTGCCGGTCTCGGCCGGCCAGCACCCCGGCGATCATCTGCGGCACCATGAGAAACGTCAGCAGGGCCAGCGGAATCCGCCAGCTGCCGGTGTGGTCGTAGAGCACCCCGACCACGATGGGCCCGGGCACGGACAGCAGATAACCGGTGCTCTGCGCGAAAGCGGACAGCCGCGAAACGGTGGCGGCATCCCGCCCCCGCAACGCGATCATGGTGAGGACCAGCGGGAACGAGCAGTTGGCCACGCCCAGCAGGACAACCCAGAGCCAGGGGGCGGCGGCCGGGTCGAACCACAGGCCGGCGTAACCGGCGATGCCGAAGAGCCCGATGAGGACCGCGACCCCGCTCTGCCGGGGCAGCCGGCCGGCGAGGGCGGAAAGAACAAAAGACAGTGGTACGCCGAGCAGGGCGGTGACGGCGAAGAGCAAGCCGGCGGTACGCGCGGAGAGCCCGGCATCCCGGAAGATCTGCGGCAACCAACCCATGATCACGTACGCGACGGTCGACTGCAGCCCGAAGTAGACGGCGAGCGCCCACGCGATCGGCTGCCGCCGCAGTTGCAGGGTCCCCGCGCCACCGCCTCCTACCGGCGTGATCGACGCCGGCGCGGTCGGATCCAGCGTGGCTTGGCCCGGCGCGGGCTGGCTCGGGGTGCGGTCGCGGGCGAGCAGGATCCACGCCGGCAGCGCCGCTGCCGCGATCACAGCCCACACCCCCAGCCCGAGCCGCCAATCGCCGCCGAAAACCCCGGCGGTAAGCGGCACCGTGACCGCCGCCGCCGTGGACGCGCCCAGATTGAGAGCGACCGAGTACAGCCCGGTCATCGCCCCCACCCGGTCCGGGAAGCGCTGCTTGACCACCACCGGAAGCAGGACATTGGCCAGCGCGATGCCGGCCAGCGCCAACGCGGTCAGCGCGAGGAACGAACCAGTGCCCCCGGCGAAGGGCCGCACCGCCAGGCCGAGCGCCAGCGCCGTGGTGCCGAGCGCGATCACCCCGCCGGTCCCCCATCGCCGGGCCAGCAGTGGCGCAGTCGAGCCGACCAGCGCAAAACAGACCGCCGGCACCGACGTGAGCAGGCCGGCCACAGCCGCGCTCATGCCGAGACTGGCCCGCACCTCCTCCAGCACCGGCCCGAGACTGGTCACGGCCGGACGCAGGTTGATGGCCACCAGCACCAGCCCGACGACCGCGAGCGGACGGATCTTCACGCCGGTACGGGGCTCGGTGCTGGTGCTCGTCATGGACCCATCATAGAATCATGGGATGAATCTGAGTCCAGTGTCGCGGGGCACAGCTCTCTCCGACCAGGTGATCGCGCGGCTGCGGATGCAGATCACCTCGGGTGCCTGGCCGGTCGGTTCGCGCATCCCGACGGAGCCGGAGCTGGTGGCTCAGCTGGGCGTCGCGCGCAACACCGTTCGCGAGGCTGTCCGCGCGCTCGCCCACAACGGCCTGCTCGACATCCGGCAGGGCTCGGGCACCTGGGTGATCGCCACCAGCGAACTGGCTGGAGTCATGCAGCGCCGCTTCGCGGCCGCGAACCCGGCCGATGTGACCGAACTCCGCGGCACGCTGGAGGCCGCGGCGGCCGGCTTCGCGGCACGCCGCCGCACCGACGAGGACCTGCTCCGGCTCGACGACCTGCTGGCCCAGCGCGAACAGGCCTGGGCGTCCGGCGACCGCGACGCCTTCGTCGACGCCGACACGGCATTCCACCAGGCGGTGGTCGCGGCCTCGCACAACGAGGTCCTGATGGAGCTGTACGCCGACCTGGGCCAGGTGATCCGCGACTCTCTCCGGGACCATTTCGGCGCCCGGCTGAGCCCGGAGGAGTACATGGACCACACCCGCCTGCTCGCGGCGATCCGCGCCGAGGATCCCGCGCTGGCCACCACCGAAGCGGCCGCCCACACCGGAAGCTGCGAAGCCGCCCGCTGATCTCAGGCGGCGACCGTGCGGGCCGGCTCGACCGGTGCCTGCGCCGGCTGCTGCTCCGGTTCGTCGATCTCCTCGTTCTCGTCCGGCGTCGTCCGGACCAGTGTCAGCCCCGGCCGGGAGCCACCGTGCAGCGACAGCCGGTCCCCACTGGTACGGAGCTGCCAGACCAGCGCCACGACCCCCGCGACCAGGCAGAACAGCCCAGCCGCCCAGATGCTCGACGGGACGCCGAAGTGCTCGCCCCACCACCCGGCCAGCGACGCGCCGATCGGCGTCGTGCCCAGGAAGACCAGCACGTACAGGGCCATCACCCGGCCGCGGTAAGCCGAGTGCAGGCCCATCTGGACCCGGTGGTTGGCCGCCTGGGCCAGGTAGATCGAGAAGAACCCGGTCGGCACCAGCAGGATCATCGCCACGATGAAGTTGGGGGCGAAGCCGACCGCCACCTCGAAGACCGCGAACGCCAGCGCCGCGCCCAGGACGACGTACACCCCGGGCCGGCTGCGGCGGCCGCTGCCCGCCAGCGCGCCGCCGAGCGCGCCCACCGCCAGGGCCGTGGTCAGCAGGCCGAAGGTTGACGGGCCGGCGTGGAAGTTGATTTTGGCCAGGGCGGCCAGGGTGACCGGGAAGTTGAAGCCGATCATGCCGACCGCGGCCATCAGGGCGATCGGGAGCAGCAGGTCGTGCCGCTTCCAGACATAGCGCAGGCCGTCGGCGATGCGGGTGTCGTCCGCGGACGGGCGGGTCATGGAGCGGTGCAACTCCTGCGGGCGCATGGCCAGGTAGCTGAAGATCGGCGCGACGGCGAGGGCGGTCGCGATCAGGAAGACCGGGCCGGTGTCCAACAGGGCCAGAGCCACGCCGGCCAGCGCGGGGCCGCCGATGCGGGCGGTGTTGAACGTCGCGGCCGACAGTGCGAGGGCGTTCGGTAGCAACGGCAGCTCGACCAGTTCGGAGACGAAGGACTGGCGCACCGGGGTCTCGATGGCGTTCGCGATGCCGAGCAGGGAGGCGAACAGGAACACGTGCCAGAGCACCACGACGCCGCTGGCCACCAGGATCGCGAAGAGGATCGCGGTGACCGCGAAGGCGGCGTTTGCGCTGATCAGGAGCTTGCGCTTGTCGAAGCGGTCGGCGAGCTTGCCGGCCCACAGGGTCAGCAGCAGGACGGGCAGGAACTGCAGGGCGGTCACTATGCCGAGGGCGCCGGGCGAGTTGTTGGACAGGTTGAGCACCAGCCAGTCCTGCGCGGTGAACATCATCCACACGCCGACGAGCTTGACCAGCTGCCCGATCGAGAACAGCCGGTAGTTTCGGACCTGCAGGGACCGGAATGTCGTGCTCAGCACTGCCCGCACTCGGGTTGCGCCTCCTCATCAGCCGTACGCGTCATCGCGGTGTGACGGAGGCTGGCGGGTGCGCTCGCTCAGTTGCGGGCGACCTGCCGCAGGATCTGCGCGGCCCGCTCGAGCGTGTCGCGTTCGTCCTCAGTGAGCTCGGCCAGCTGCAAGGCCAGCCATTCGTTGCGCGCCTTCTCGAACTGGGCGTAGACGGCCCGGCCCTCCTCGGTCGCTGCCAGGATCACCTGGCGGCGGTCGGTCGGGTGCGGCGTCCGCGCGACCAGTCCGCGCTCCTCCAGCTTGCCGACGATCTTGGTCATCGTCGGTGGCTGCACCCGCTCGACGTCGGCCAGCTCCCGTGGGGTCAGCGCGCCGGCCAGTTGCAGGCTGGTCAGCGCCGAGAGCTGGCTGAACGTGAGGTCGCCGACCGCGCGGGCCTGCCGCAACCGCCGGTTGAGCCGCATGATCGCTTCGCGCAGCGAAATGGCCAGTTGCTCGGCTGTAACCCGCTCCGCCACCGACCGCTCCATCACGTTTCTTAGCCTAGCTAATGAGCTTGGCTAACGACATGCCAACGGCTATGACCGTGGTCACCGGGCACGCTAGCGCACCCGGTGCCCACGACTTCAGAGCAGGATCGACTCCAGCGGACCCCGCAGGAAGTACAGGACGAAGAGCACCGCGACGCCGTACAGCAGGGGGTGGACCTCCCGGGCCTTGCCCACCGCCACCTTGATCACGACGTAGGAGATGACCCCGGCGCCGATGCCGTTGGAGATCGAGTACGTGAACGGCATCAGCGTGATCGCCAGGAACGCCGGGATGGCGATCTCGTAGTCCGTCCAGTCGATCTGCCGGACCGCCATCATCATCAGGAAGCCGACCACCACCAGCGCCGTCGACGCCGCCTCGAACGGCACCACCGTGACCAGCGGGGCCAGGAACATGGCCAGCAGGAACAGCACGCCGGTGACCAGGTTGGCCACGCCCGTACGGGCACCCTCGGCGACACCGGACGCGCTCTCGATGAACGAGGTGTTGCTCGACACACTGGCCGCGCCACCGGCCGCCGCGGCAACCGAGTCGACGAGCAGGATCTCCCGCGTACGCGGGGGCATGCCCTCCTCGTCCAGCAGGCCACCCTCCTGGCCGACCGCGACCATCGTGCCCATGGTGTCGAAGAAGTCGGTGATCAGCAGGGTGAAGATGAACATCAGCACGACCAGCCAGCCGGCCCGGCCCCACGAGTCGAAGACGTTGAACTTGCCCAGCAGCGACAGGTCGGGCGTGTCCACGATCTTGTCGGGCAGCGCGGGCACGTTCAGCGACCAGCCGCTCGGGTTGGGCTTGCCGTCGACGAACGACGGGCCGACCTTGGCGATCGCCTCCACGATGATCGCCAGCACCGTGGTGACCAGGATGCCGATCAGGATCGCGCCCTTGACCTTGCGGACGAAGAGCACCAGCGTGATCAGCAGGCCGACGCAGAAGACGAACAGCGGCCAGGTCGCCAGCTTGCCGCCGAGGCCGAGCTCGACCGGGACGGTGGTGCCGGCGGCGTCCGGGATGCGCCGCACGAAGCCCGCGTCGACCAGGCCGATGATCATGAGGAACAGACCGATGCCGACGCCGATGGCCGTCTTCAGCTGGGTGGGCACGGCCCGGAAGACCGCGGTACGCAGCCCGGTCAGCACCAGGACGGCGATGATCACACCCTCGATGAAGACCAGCCCCATCGCATCGGCCCAGGTCATCTCGGGCGCGATCTCGTACGCCACCAGGGCGTTCACGCCGAGGCCGGCCGCCAGCGCCAGCGGGAAACGCGCCACGACGCCCATCAGGATCGTCATCACGCCGGCCACGAGGGCCGTACCGGCCGCCAGGGCCGCGACGGGCAGCTTGCCGCCGACCGCGTCCACGCCCGCCGCCAGGATCAGCGGGTTGAGCACCACGATGTAGGCCATCGTGAAGAAGGTGGCGAAACCACCGCGAACCTCCCGGCCGACGGTCGAGCCGCGGGCCGAGATCTCAAAAAATCGATCAAAACCGTTCTTCGGGGTACGCCCGGACGAGCCAGCATCCGTCTCGGCAGCAGCAGTGGACATTCGCGCCTCTCCACAGGACCTACAGGGGTCGATGGGCGCATCAAATCAGAACGCTGACCTCGGCAAAAGTCAGGAACTGTTACAACTGTCACGAGGGCACACGAAGGATCTCCGCGGCCGTAGTCTGATGGTCGTGGCCGACCTGTCCCCCGCACACGAACACCCGCACGGCCTCGACGCGGTGACGGGCACCAAGCCGCGCCCCGAGCCGCTGGATCCGCCGATGGTCCCGTTCGCCCTGGCCGGCATCGCCGCGTTCACCGTGGCGGGATTGATCCTGCTGCTGGCCGGCGCGCCGGAGAGCTGGCTGTGGACTTGCCTGGCCGGCGCACTGTGCGGCATCCCGGGCCTGCTGACCATGCTGCGCCACGACGCCAACCGCAAACGCCGGCGCGCGTTGTCGCACCCCGAGTTCAAGGTGACCGAAACGGCCTAACTGTGGCCGTACGGCTCCGCGGGCTCGCCGGCCTCGACCGAGCCGGGGGCGCGGCTGACCGCGACCGCCTCGACCTCGCTGTCGTCGTAGACCGTCGGCAGCTCCTCGACCGGCTGCTCCGTCGCGCCGAGCAGCGCCTCGGAGTGGGCGCCGCAGCCGTGGTCGGCACTGACCGCCTTGGCGTCGTCGGGGGCGTACAGGTTGCCGCACACGCCGAACATGCGGCGCAGCGAACCGGCCAGCGGCAGGTAGAAGCCGCAGGTGCCGCAGCGGGCGTTGCGCGGGGCGGCGGTGGAGATGGGCGCCTCGGGGCCGGCGTCGCCGTCGTACCAGCGCTGAGCGGTCTCGATCCGGCCCTCGCGGGACATCACGCGGGAGCGACCCAGGCCGAGCTCCCAGGAGACCTCCTCGACGGCCGGGTCGTCGCTGAGCACGTACCCGGGGGCGAGCCGCTCGTCGTCCGGCGCGGTCGGCATGAGGTCGCCGACGCCCAGGTCGCCCGCCTGCACCCGCTCGTTCCAGGGCACCCAGGCCGGGGCGAGCATCGCCTCGGGGCCGGGCAGCAGCACGGTCTCGCAGACGGTGACGTGCCGCGAACGCGGCACCCGGGTGACGGTGACGGCCCAGCGCCAGCCCTTGTAACCGGCCAGGTGGCTCTCGAAGAAGTGGGTCACGACCCGGTCGCCCTCGGCCACCGCCTCGAGATGGTCACCGATGTCACTCGGCTCCACTTCGGTGATGGCACCCCGCGCAACCCCGACAGCATCGGCACAGACCTGGTCGAGTCGGGCAGCACGCACTGAGGTCCTGGTCGTCACGTCTCCATTGTCCCCTACTCGTGGACGGCCGACGCAGCGACTCCCCCAGATCTCCGCGTCCGGGAGGGGACGGATGTCGCCTCGATGCGACAGGATGGGGCGATGCCGCTGCTTCCCACCATCGGACGCACCGTCGGCACCGGCGTCAAGGCCCTGCGGATGCTGGTGCGGGGATCCCTGCGCGGCAGCGCCTGGGCCACCCGCCGGGTCGGCGACGCCCGGGCCCGCGGCGCGGCCAACGAGGTCGGCATGGTCCGGCTCTTCGACCTGCACGCCGTCTCCTGCGCGGGTGACACGCTCATCGCGATCGGCCTGGCCGGCACGATCTTCTTCAACGTGCCGCTGGGCGAGGCCCGCAGCAAGGTCGCGCTCTATCTGCTGATCACGATGGTGCCGTTCGCCCTGCTGGCCCCGGTGGTGGGCCCGCTGCTGGACCACTTCCGGCACGGCCGCCGGTACGCCCTGGCAGTGACGATGCTGGGCCGGGCGTTCCTGGCGTACGTGATCTCCGACAACCTGCTGGGCTGGGGCCTGTACCCGGCGGCGTTCGGCGTGCTGGCCCTGTCCCGCGCGTACGGGGTGGCCCGCTCGGCGGCCGTGCCCCGGCTCCTGCCCAAGGACATCGGTCTGTCCCAGGTGGGCGCCCGAGCGAGCGTCTACGGCACCTTCGCGGGGGCGGTGGTCGCACCGATCGGGCTGGCCGCGTTCTGGTTCGGTCCGCAGTGGCCGCTGCGGGTCGCGTTCCTGATCTTCCTGGTCGGCGTGGTGATCTCCCTGCGCCTGCCCCCACGCGCCGACTCCGACCCGCCCGAGGCGGTGCCCAGGCCGTTCCGCACGATGCTGCGGCTGCGCCGGGGCGAGGACCGCCCGCTGTCGGGCAAGCTGGTGATCGCCACCCTGATCGGCAGCGCAAGCTTCCGATGCCTGTACGGCTTCCTGCTGCTCTACTTCGCCTTCGCGGTCAAAGCAGGCTCCCTGGGCACAACGTTCTTCGGCCGCGACATCGGCAGCCAGGGCGCGGTGGCCCTGGTCGGCGGCTCACTGGCGGTCGGCACGTTCCTGGCGACAGCGGTCGGCACCCGCCTCCGCATCCGCCGACCAACTGCCCTGCAGTCGAGCGGCCTGACGATCACGGCCGGAGTGGCCGTCCTCACAGCGATCTTCTTCACACTGCCGATGGTGGCACTGCTGTCCCTGGTGGCCTCGATCTTCAGCGGCATCTCCAAGCTGACGGTCGACGCAAGCATCCAGGAACGGGTCCCGGAACGGCTGCGGGCGAGCGCATTCGCGCACTCGGAGACGGTGCTGATGATCGCCTGGGTAGTGGGCGGCGCGGTCGGCATCATCCCGCTGAACGGCCGGCTGGGCGTGTCGGTCATGGCGGCCTTCGCGGTGGTGGTGGCGGTACGCGGAACGATCGTGGCCGGGCGTTTGCACAAGGAGCGGCTGCACGGGCGGCCGGATGTGGCGATGGAGGAGCCGGGGGTTGAGGGTGGTTCGCCGGCTGAGGTGATTCCGACGTCGCCGGCTCCTGCTGGGGCTTCGACAGGCCGGCCACGGGGAGGCTCAGGGGTGCGGGGCCGACCGGCTTCTGGCCCGGGTTCGGCCTCGTCGGCGGGCTCGGGTTCCGCCGCGTCTGCGGGCTCGGGTGCGGCCGCGTCTGCGGGATCGGGTTCGGCTGCGTCTGCGGGATCGGGTTCGGCTGCGTCTGCGGGCTCGGGTTCGACCGCGTCGAAGGGCTCGGGTTCCGCCGC
Organism: Actinoplanes sp. NPDC048791; assembly: GCF_040650095.1. Taxonomy (NCBI): domain Bacteria; kingdom Bacillati; phylum Actinomycetota; class Actinomycetes; order Micromonosporales; family Micromonosporaceae; genus Actinoplanes; species Actinoplanes sp. NPDC048791. The sequence continues at coordinate 9,669 of NZ_JBEZGQ010000117.1, forward strand.
GTCGGCGGCGGCTGCGGAGTCCTCGGAGTCGTCGGCTGAGGCGGCGTCCGGCCGATCCACGTCCCAGCGGACGGCTGGTGGCCAGTCCGGCGACGGGAAGGCGGAAGCGGGCCCGGCCAAGCGTCGCCTCTTCTCGCGGTCCGGTTCTCGGAAGGGGTCGGCGGTCACGCCCTCCTCGCCATCCGCCCCCTCCTCGCCGTCCGGAGCGGCGGCGGGGACGGATGCAGGCCCGACCGTGCCGAGCCGACCGGGTTCCGTGGACAAGACGGGGTCAACCCTCCGAGCCGGGTCCCGCCGCGGCAAGGGAGTTGGCGGGGAAGCCGGTCCGGACGAGCCCAAGGACGACCTGGCACCGCCCGGCTTCCACATCTACCGGCCGTCATCGGCCACGAACGGCAACGGCTCCCGCGACGAGCCCACCCCGTGACGCCAGACCAACCGGCCCAGCCAAGCCAGCCCGCGGAGGTCGCCCAGCCCGCGCAGGCCACCCAGCCAAGCCAGCCCGCGCATGCCGCCCAATCAAGCCAGTCCGGCCGGCTCGGCCAGGCCGGCCAACCAAGCCGACCCGCTCAGCCAAGCCAGCCCGCCGAGCCAAGCCAGCCCGCCGAGCCAAGCCAGCCCGCGTTGCTGGGTCGCTTGCTCATCGTCACCGCCGTGGAAGCCGAGGCCGCAGCAGTCCAAGCCGGCGTCCACACGTCCGGCACCGACCCCGCCACGGTCGTCGTCGCCCCCGTAGGCGTCGGCCCGGCCGCTGCTGCCGCCGGCACAGCCCGCCTGCTCATCCTGGCCGAGGCCGCCGGCACCCCGTACCGCGCCGTCATCAGCGCCGGTATCGCCGGTGGTTTCCCCGGCCGTGCCGCCGTCGGAGCGACTGTCCTCGGTGCCCGGACGATCGCCGCCGATCTGGGCGCGGAATCCCCGGACGGCTTCCTCCCGGTCGATCAGCTCGGCTTCGGCAGCAACCTCATCGAAGCCGACCCGACCCTGCTCAAGGCCCTGACCGCCGCCCTGCCGACTGCCATCGTGGGCGACATCCTCACCCTCGCCACCGTGACCGGCACCGACCAGACCGCCGTCACTTTGCAGGCCCGCCACCCCCTCGCGGTGGCCGAGGCCATGGAGGGTTACGGCGTCGCCTGCGCCGCGCAGCTCGCCGGTGTCCCGTTCATCGAGCTACGCACCATCTCCAATCCCATCGGCCCGCGAGATCGGGCTGCCTGGCGCCTCCGGGAAGCATTCTCCGCGCTCACCGAGGCCGCCGCCGCAGCCTGTGGATAACTCTGTGGAAAACGGCCGGGGCACGGCGGTGTGGGCGAAACTACGTGTGGCAATGCAGACACCGTTCGTTGCGGGTGTCGGGGGTCCCGCGTCGTTACCGTGAGGGGCGTGGCGCTTTCTCTGGCGGTTTCGCCCTGTCCCAACGACACGTTCGTCTTCCATGCTCTTGTGCACGGTCTGATCCCCGGTGCCGAGCCGGTGGAGTTGACCTTCGCCGACGTGGACGTCACGAACACCGCAGCCGAGCGCGGCGCGTTCGACCTGGTCAAGGTCAGCTTCGCGGCGCTGCCGTGGTTGCTCGACGACTACGACCTGCTGCCCTGCGGCGGCGCGCTGGGCCGGGGTTGTGGCCCGCTGGTGCTGACCCGCGGCGACGGCCGGTTCGGCGACGGCGACCTGTCCGGCGCGACGGTTGCTGTGCCCGGCGACCGCACCACGGCGTACCTGTTGTTCCGCCTCTGGTCGGAGAAGCACCCGCCCGCGCGCATCGAGGTCGTGCCGTTCCACCAGATCATGCCCGGGGTCGCCGAGGGCCGGTTCGACGCCGGTCTGGTGATCCACGAGGCGCGTTTCACCTACCCGCGGCACGGGCTGACCGCGCTGGTCGACCTCGGCGAGTGGTGGGAGGGCGACACCGGCCTGCCGATTCCGCTGGGTGCGATCCTGGCGCGCAAGGGTGCCGTGGATCCGGCCGAGGCGGCGGAGTGGATCCGCAAGTCGGTCAGCATGGCCTGGGCCAATCCCGACGCGAGTCGTGAGTTCGTGCTGAGCAACGCGCAGGAGATGGAGCCGGAGGTCGTGCGGCAGCACATCGGGCTCTATGTCAACGAGTTCACGCTCGACCTGGGGCCGGAGGGGTTCGCCGCGGCTGACGCTCTGCTCGGACGGGCGGCCGCGGCCGGCATCACTCCGGCGGTCAAGCCCCTGGCCGGCTAGGCACAGGCAAAAGCCCGGCCGAGGCAAACCCGGCCCGGCACACGCAAAAGCCGGGGCCGAGCAAAAGCCGGGCCGAGAAAAAACCAGACCGAGCAAAGCCGGGCCGAGCAAAAGGCCCAGCCCGGCAAACGCCCGCTCAAGAACCCCTAGATCTCCAGCTCCCGAGCCACCGCATGGACAAGCTGCGCGATCTTCTCAGCCGTCCGCTTGTCCGGGTACTTCCCCCGCCGCAGATCAGGCTGGATCTTCGCCTCGATCACCTTGATCATGTCTTCGACCATGCCGTGCAGCTCGTCGGCGGGCCGGCGGCGCAGCTGGGCCATCGACGGTGGCGCGTCCAGCACCTTGACGCCCATCGCCTGCGCGCCCTTGCGGCTGTCCACCACACCGAATTCCAGCCGCTGACCCGCTTTCAGGTCCGCGGTCCCGGTGGGCAGGGCGCCCTTGGGCAGGAACACGTCCCCGCCCTCGTCACTGGTGACGAACCCGAAACCCTTCGCCGCGTCGTACCACTTCACTCGACCCGTGGGCACCGCTGACCTCGACTTCACTCATTGGACTCGATTGCTCACGGCAAGGTTATCCAGCGCCTGTGCCGGGCCCAACCGTTATCTTTCGCAGCAGCGCCGGGAAGGTGGTCAAGTCGGACAGCACGTGTGCCGCGCCGGCCTTCTTGAGCTCGTCCGCGCTGCAGGGGCCGGTGGCGACGCCGATGCCGGGGATCCCTGCCGTTCGCGCTGCCACCATGTCTGCGACGTGGTCGCCCACGTACCACTTCACGCCGTGGGCCGTCAGAGCCGCCGCTTTGCCCTCGGCGAACAGGTCGCCGGCCAGTTCGTCGGCTTCCAGGCCCAGGTGCGCCAGGTGCAGGGCGGCGAGCCGGCCCAGCTTGGACGTGACAACCACCACACGGAAGCCTTGATCCCGTACGGCGGCCAGCGCGTCGACGGCTCCCGGGGTCGGGACCGTCGGCGTGATCGCGTAGTCCGGGTACAGGGCCCGGTACGTGGTGACCGCTTCCTCGACCTCCGCGGGCGGGAACCATTCGCTCAGTTCCGTACGCAATGGCGGGCCCAGCCGGGTGACGGCCAGGTCGGCGTCGACCCACACGCCGGTCTTGGCCGTCAGGGCCCGGTAGGCCTCGCGGATCCCCGGCCGGGAGTCGATCAGGGTCATGTCCAGGTCGAACCCGACCGCCGGGGTCACGGCGTGGTGGTGGGGGTGTACGTCAGCTGGTCCACCGGCAGCGGGAACTCCTGGTCGTCACCGAACGGCGACGGCGCGGCCGGACGGTCGGCGATCAGCTCGGAGACGGGCAGGTGCCCCTCCTTGATGCTGGACTCCCGGCCCGGCTTCTGGGTGGCGTGACCCTCCGCGACGGACGTGCCCGGCATCTTGTTGTCTGCCCCCACAGTTACTCCCCTTGGTATCTCGCCGGGTCCGGCCAAGCCCCGGACCCTTCATCATGCTCCCATGGCGGCTAGCGTTGAGAACGATGGCCACCGCATTCGCCGACCAGCTCCGGTCGCTCACCGATGACGCCCTGGGCGCGCTGATCCAGCTGCGCCCGGATCTCGTCGTGCCCGTGCCGTCCGACGTCTCCGCGCTGGCCGTACGCGCCCAGTCCCGGGGCTCGGTGGCCCGCTGCCTCGACGCGCTGGACGAGTTCACCCTCGCCGTGCTCGACGCCGCGCGGCTCAGCCGGGCCGAGGAGACCGCGCTGACCTCGGTCGCGGCCATCGTCGAGCTGGCCGCCGCCACGGTCGCCCCGGCGGACGTACGGGTGGCGATCGACCGGCTCCGCGCCCGGTTCCTGCTGCACGGCCCCGAGGACGCACTGCAGATCGTCGGTGCGGTTGATGAGGTCACT
>NZ_JBEZGQ010000118.1:0-13728 GCF_040650095.1 Actinoplanes sp. NPDC048791
CCGCCCCTTTGTGTCCTAATCCCCGGGGGGCCGGGGGCCCCGGCCCCCGCGGGGCCCGCCTCTGGGCGATCGTTACGCCGCGGCCCAGCGTTGGTTGGCGCCGCTGTGACAGTTCCACACGATGACCGCCGACCCGTTCGCGGTGCCGGCGCCGTTGACGTCGAGGCACAACCCGCTCTGGCCGTTGCTGATCGTGCCGTTGCTGTTGCGGTTCCACTGCTGGTTGGCCCCGCCGTTGCAGTCCCAGATCTGCACCCGGGCGCCGGCTGCGGCGTTCGCGGGCACGTCCAGGCACTTGCCCGTCACCCGCAGGGTCTGCCCGTTCTGGGTGAACTGCTGGTTGGGGTTGGTGTGGCAGTCCCAGATCTGCGTCTGGGCGCCGTTGGCCGTGCTGGCCCCGCTGACGTCCAGGCACCGGCCGGACCCCTCGTTACGCAGCCGGTTGCCCGTCGGGTTCGGCGGGGGAGTGGTCGGATCCGGCGAAGGACCGGTGCCTTGGAACTGCGCGAAGAACCGCCACACCTCTGCCTTGGTCCAGGTCCGGACGCCGTCCTCGCAGCCGGAGCACCCGTCGACCGGGCCCGGCCCGTGGCCGCTGTCGTAGGCGGCCCACTGCACCGGGTATCCCGCCCGGCAGGCGTAGAGCGTGGTGACGTGCTGCCCGCTGCCCGGTGACGGCTCGCGTGGGTTCTGCGCAGAGCAGCCGTTGTTCCGGACGAACGTGTCACGCAGCGCCCGTCCCTGGGAGATGTTGAGGACGTTGTCCGAGACGCCGTGCAGGCCGAAGTACGCGATCGGCTGGGTGCCGCCGCTACATCCGCTCAGCTGCGCCCCGGAGTAGGCCGCGACCGCGCGGAAGACGTTGGCCCGGGCGCAGGCGAGGGCATAGCTCATGCCGCCGCCGTAGCTGAACCCGAGGGCGAAGCGCTGCGTCGTGTCGACACAGAGGGTCTCGTCGATCCGCCGGATCATGTCGTCGACGAAGGTGACGTCCTGCCCACCGGGGTTGGCCCAGCCGTTGCCGTTGCCCTGCGGCGCGACCAGGATCGCGCTGTTGTTCGACTGCTCCTGCATGCCGTAGTAGGACCAGGCACTGCCGCTGGTCCCGCCCGAGGCGACGTCGTTCATGGTGCCGCCCCGCCAGTGGAAGGCGAAGATCAACCGGTACTGGTTGTTGCTGTTGTAGTTGGCGGGGACCCGCAGGATGAAGCTGCGATTCTGGCCGCCGCTCTGAATCGTGTGGGTGCCGCTGTTCAACCCCGGGGCCTTGCCGCACCCGGCCGTGGCCGCGAGGGCGACGGTGTCGGCGGACGCGGCCGCCAGCCGGATTCCGGTGACACCGACGCCGGCGAGAACCAGAGCCGCGGCGACGGCTATCGGCGTACGCCATCTGTGCCTATTGGTGCCCTGTCGCATTGCTGCTTCCTTTCGATGTGGTGGGGCTATGCGGCGGTGAAGCGCCACTGCTGATTGGTGCCGCTGTGGCAGCCCCATTGCAGGAGGCGCGCGCCGTCCGTCGTGGCCGCGCCGTTGACGTCGATGCACAGTCCGCTGGGGACGCTCTTGACGGTGTAGACGCCCGCCGTGGCGGTCGCTGTCACGAGGAACTTCTGCTGGTTGCTGTTGTTGCAGGTGAACTGCTGCAGGAACGCGCCCTGGGCGGTGGAGCCGCCGGTGAGATCGAGGCACTTGTTGCTGTGTCCGGCCTTGAGGTAGACGGCACCGCCACCGGCGTCGACGGCTTGCCACTTCTGGTTGTTGCCGCCGGTCGCCGCCCACTGGACGATCTGGGCGCCGTCGGCGGTCGACGCGGCGCTGACGTCGATGAGCTTGCTGCTGTGCTGGGCCGTGACGGTCCAGGTGCGGCCGGCCACTCCGCCCGGGTCGGGCGCGCCGGTCCCCACGCCGCTGCCGCCGAAGGTGAACGAGTCGACGTCGAACAGGCTGGTGGCGGAGCCCTTGAAGACCATGTACAGCGTTTGGGATCCGGCCAGGGCGGTGGTGTTGACCGCCGGCGTGGACTGGTAGTTGTCCCAGCCGCCGGTGTTGGGCACCGGCGTGGTGGCCAGCAGCGTGCCGGTCGGTGAGCCGGCGCGCAGCTCGATCGATCCGCCGCTGTTCGGTGACGACACCCGGTAGCTGACGCTGGTGATGCCGGACAGGCTCATCGGGCTGAACGCCACCCAGTCGTTGTTGGAGACGTCGCCGATCCGCTTGCCGCTCTCCGCGGCGGCCTGCTCGACGACCCGTACGCCGGACTGGCTGCTGTAGTACTCCGCCTGCTTGTGTTTGGGTTGCAGGACCGCCTGGGCGTATCCGGTGAGCGGGCTCGCGCCACCGGCACCGCCGTCGTCGGTGTAGCGGGCCCGCAGGACGTAGTACAGGTTGGCGCCGTCGGGGTGCCCGCCGAGCAGGTCCGTGGCGATGGTGCCCGAGCAGCCCGGATAGTCGGTCGTCTCGTGCTGGTGGTCGTCGTGGCCCAGGGCCGGGTTGACCAGGACCTTGGTGCAGTCGATGGGTGCGCCGCCCGGATCGGACACGGTGACCGTGTACGGGACCCGGTCGCCGAAGTTGAGCATTCCGCCGTTGGCCGGCACGGTGATCGTGACCACCGGTGCGGTGTTGCCGACCGTGATCTGCACGTTCGCGAAGGACGCCTTGCCGGTGTTGTCGGTGACCCTCAGCTGGGCGGCGTAGTTGCCGTTGGCGGTGTAGACGTGTGACGGATTGGCCGCCGTGGAGGTGGTGCCGTCGCCGAAGGTCCACAGGTAGCTCAGGGTGTTGCCGGGATCGGGATCGGTCGTGCCGGCGCTGCTGAACTGCACCGTCAGCGGCGCGTTCCCGCTGGTGGGCGTGCCTGTCGCCTTGGCGATCGGGGACCGCCCGCCCTGGATGTAGTCGATCCGGTAGAGGCCGGAGTCGTTGTTGCCGCCACCGAAGTTCGAGCCCCACTCCAGCACGTACAGCGAGCCGTCCGGGCCGAACTCCAGGTCCATCGGCTTGATGAAGTTGCCCGCGGGCAGGAACGGGTTGGTCCGGGTGACCGCCGAGGCGGAGTCGAAGTGCACTTCCTTGATGTAGTTGCGGGTCCATTCGTAGAAGAAGTGGACACCGTCGTAGTACGGCGGGAACTTCGTCGCCGACGGGTTGGCGGCGTTGTAGCGGTAGACCGGTCCGCCCATCGGGCCCGACCCGCCCGAGCCGAGCTCCGGGAACGTCGGTGAGGTGCCGTAGCCGTACCACATGTTCGGGGCGACGACCGGCTTGAGACTGGTCAGGCCGGTGTTGTTGGGTGAGTTGTTGACCGGTGCCGCGCAGTTGAACTTCGCGCCGACGACGCCGGTGTCCGGGTTGAACGGCGCGTACGGCTGGTTGTTGCCGTGGCAGAACGGCCAGCCGTAGTTGCCCGGGGCCTTGATGACGTTGAGCTCGACGAGCCCCTCGGGGCCGCGGTTGGTGGTGGCGCCACTGCGGTCGGGGCCGTAGTCGGCCAGGTACACGTGGCCGTTGGCCGGGTCGATCGAGAAGCGGAACGGGTTGCGGAAGCCCATCGCGTAGATCTCGGCCCGGGTCTGCGCGGTGCCCTGCGGATAGAGGTTGCCGGTCGGGACGGTGTACCCGCCGCCGGCCGAGGGCCGGATCCGCAGCAGCTTGCCCCGCAGGTCGTTGGTGTTGCCCGCGCTACGCGCGGCGTCGAGGTTGGCCTTGCCCGCGCGCCAGTCCAGCGGCGCCCAGCCCTGCCAGTTCGGGTCGAGGTTGGGTGGCGTGTCGTCACCGGTGCCGATGTAGAGATTTCCGTCCGGCCCGAACTCGATGTAGCCACCGGTGTGCCCCGGCTCCGGGAAGGTGCGGTCCCGGTACGCCGGGATGTCGATGATCGTCACCTGGCTGGACATGTCCAGGGTGTCGCCGGTGAGCGTGAAGCGGGAGACCCGGTTGACGTCGGTGGTACTGCTGGCCGGCGAGTGGTACAGGTACACGTAGCCGTTGCTGGCGAAGTTCGGGTCCAGGGCCAGCCCGGTCAGGCCGTCCTCGCCGCCTGTGTAGACACTCAGCGTGGCGGCGGTGACGGTGCTGTTGGTGGCCGGCCGGAAGATCTTCACCTGCCCGGCGCGCTGGACGTAGAGCACCCGCCCGTCGGGAGCGACCGCCATCGCCATCGGGTCGGCGGTGTTGTCGTCGAGCGTGCGCTTCTCGAAGTTGCTCCAGACAGTGCCACCGCAGTCACCGGGCTCGGTGCCGGCCGCCCACTTGACGCCGCCGAGGACGTGGTTGCGGAAGGAGGTCTCGCTGTACGACGCGATCGCGTGACCCATTCCGGTGGCCCACACCCGGCCGCCGCCGGTGTTGCGGCACCAGGAGATCGGGTGATCGGCCCCCATCGCCCGCGGGCCCGGGTTGTACGTCCGCTCGTCGGCGGTGACCAGGACGTGGACGTCGCCGCGCGGGTTGCGGTCGAAGTTGTACCACTCCTCGCTGCGGTTCCAGCGGTCCGGCAGGCCGACGGTGGACGGGTGGTTCTTGTCGGCGACGACCGCGGTGCCGGGCAGCACGCCGGGGGAATGCTCCGGCATGTGCGCGCCGGCGTTGATCGTCTGGTCCCACCACGGGTACTCGGCCTCGATGCCCATGTCCGTGGCGTTGTGGACAGCGACGATGCCTTTGCCGGCGGCCAGGAAGCCCTCCACCGCCTGGCGCTGGGCCGCCGTGGTCCACACCATGCCGGAGGTCTGGAACATGACGAGCACGTCGAAGGTGGCCAGGTTGGCCGGGGTGAAGGCGCTGGAGTCCTCGGTGTGCACCACCTCGAAGTTGTTGGCGGCGGCCTGTTCGGTGAACATGGCGACGCCGGCGGGGATCGAGTCGTGGCGGTAGCCGGTGGTCTTGGTGAACAGCAGAGCGCGGAACGCTGGAGCCGCTGACGCCGGTGGAACGGCGACCAAGAACGACAACAGCAGACCCGCTATCGCCCCGATGATCAATGTGCTGCGACGCATGCCGTCTCCTGTACTGGCCGGGGGATGGGGCTGAGGACCACGGGCACGCGGCGCTGACCTTCGGACGGCCCGGGAGCGCCGGGCGTACCGAAGGCGTGCGTGTGCCGGTCAGATCGTCATGCCGTCCGCCGCGACGGGCAGTCAGGTTCCTCCGGGACCGGGCGCAGCGTCGTGTCGAACGCCGTCGGGTCCCGTGGTCTGCCCGGCCAGCATGCGTTCACCCATTGCCGAAAGTCAATACGACTACGGTCGGGCCAATTCCGTTACACATTTTTGTGGGCTGATTTTGTCGAAAGGAACATCTACGCTGTCGACCAATTCCACTATTGATCCTTTGGTGACCACGCATCGTAGGGGCCGCTGATGTCTGACGCTCTGCCGTCGCCGCTGCTCGCGCTGAAGGGCATCGGGAAATCGTTCCTCGGCGTGCGCGTCCTCGGCGGGGTGGACCTCGATGTCGTACCGGGCGAGGTGCATGCCATCGTCGGTGAGAACGGCGCCGGCAAATCCACGCTCATGAAGATCGTGTCCGGCGGGTACGCGCCCGACGAGGGCACGATCGAGTTCGCCGGCGCGCCGCGACGGTTCAGCGGCCCGCGTGACGCCCAGCGGGCCGGGATCGGCATCGTGCACCAGGAGTTCAACCTGCTGCCGGAGCGCACCGTCGCCGAGAACGTGTACCTGGGCCACGAACCCGTGCGCCGCGGGCTCGTCGACCGCAGGGCCATGCGCGAGCGCACCGCCGAGCTGCTGGCCTCCATCCGGGAGAGCTCGCTGCCACCCGGGTCCCGGGTGGGTCGTCTCGGCGTCGCCCGGCAGCAGATCGTCGAGATCGTCAAGGCGCTCGCCCTGGACGCGCGGCTGCTCATCATGGACGAACCCACCGCGGCCCTGGCCGACAACGAGGTCGAGCGGCTCTACGCGCTCGTCCGGCGGTTGCAGCAACGGGGGATCGGGGTGCTGTACGTCTCGCACCGCCTCAAAGAGGTCTTCGACCTGGCCGACCGGATCACCGTGCTCAAGGACGGCCGGCTGGTGACCACCGTGGACGCCGCGGACACCGACCCCGGTCGGCTGGTCCGGCACATGGTCGGCCGCGACCTGTCCAGCTACTACCCCGACCGGGCCGCGCCGGACGAGCCCGGCCCGGTCCGGCTCACCGTCCACAACGGAGCCAACCGGAAGCTGCGCGACATCGATCTGCGGTTGCGGGCCGGTGAGGTGCTCGGCGTCGGTGGCCTGCAGGGCTCGGGGCGCTCGGCGCTGGCTCGCGCTCTGTTCGGCGCCGCGCCGTTCACCACCGGCGAGGTCACGCTCGACGGCCGACCGGTCCGGCTGCGCTCGCCGCGCGTCGCGATGCGCGCCGGCATCGCCTACGTCACCGAGGACCGCAAGGGCGAGGGCATCGTCGCCGGGGCGTCGGTGCTCGACAACGCACTGCTGGCCGGGCGGGCTGTGCTGCCCACCTGGCGGGGCCGCGCCGCCCGTACCGCCCGGGTCCGCGACCTGCTCGCCGCCGTCGACGTGCGGGCCGCCACGGAGGACCAGGAGATCCGCTTCCTGTCCGGCGGCAACCAGCAGAAGGTCGTCCTGGCCCGGTGGCTGGCCCTCGGGCCCGGGATCCTGCTGTTCGACGAGCCGACCCGGGGCATCGATGTGGGCGCCAAGTCGGCGATCCACGACCTCGTCCGCCGCCTGGCCCGCGACGGTGCGGCCGTACTCATGATCTCGTCGGACCTGCCCGAGCTGCTCGGGATGAGCGACCGGATCATCGTGCTGCGCGACGGCCGGATCGCCGGCGAGCTGCCCGCGGGCGCCACCGAAGAAGAGGTCCTCACCCTCGCCCTCGGCACCGTGCCGGCGGCGGCCTGATGAACACCGCACTGACCCTGCCGGCCCGGCGGACCGCACCCGGCGTCTTCGTCGCCCTGGCCATGACCCTGGCGGTCGGCTGGCTGGTCGTCACGATCGACGGCGGGCAGCTGTTCAGCCAGCCGACGACGGTGAGCCTGCTGCACGTCGCCGCCGGCCTCGGGCTCGTCGCCGTCGGCCAGACCGTGGTCATCATCGGCGGCTCGCTCGACCTGTCCGTGGCGTACGTGGTCAGCCTCAGCACCCTGGTCGCGGCGGAGGCCATGGCCGGCAGCAATGCGGGGCTGCTGCCGGGTATCGCGCTGGCGCTCGGGGTCAGCGCCGCGATCGGGTTGCTCAACGGCGTGCTCGTCACCAAGGCGAGGATCAACGCGTTCATCGCCACCGTGGGCGTCGGGCTGCTGCTGAAGGGCTACCTCGACAACGGCTACGACGGCCCGGCGGGCCGCACCGCGCCGGCTCTCGTGCAGAGCCTCGGATACCAGCGCATCGGCCCGGTGCCCGTGTCGTTCCTGCTCCTGCTGGCCGTCGCCGTCGCGACCTGGGTCGTTCTCACCCGTACGCGCTTCGGTCACCATCTGATCGCCGTCGGCGGTGACCCGCAGGTCGCCCGGCTCTCCGGCGTACGCAACGACCGGGTGCTGATCACCGCCCACGTGCTGTGCTCGCTCTGTGCCGGACTGGCCGGCATCTATCTCGCCAGCCGGCTCGGCTCGGGCGCGCCGCGGGTGGGCACCGAGGGACTGTACGACCTGGAGTCGATCGCCGCGGTGGTCCTCGGCGGCACCGCCCTGGCCGGGGGGAGCGGCGGTGTGGCCGGCACCGTCGGTGGTGTGCTGCTGCTGGCCAGCATCGACGCCATCCTCAACCAGCTCGAGGTCGACGCCTTCGTCAAGCAGGTGATCCGCGGCGTGATCATCATCGCGGCCGTCGCCGTCTACGCCCGGCGCGCCCTGCGGAAGGCGGCGTCGTAGCCATGCAGCTCGCCGAACGTAGTCGGCTCCGGGTGCGGTTCCGCCCCGGCGGCCTCGCGCCGATCCTGGTGATCCTCGCGGTGTTGCTGGTACTGCTCAGCATCCGCCAACCGGACTTCCTCTCCCCGCCGTCGCTGATGTCGTTCCTCGGCCGATCGGCGCCGCTCATCCTGCTCGCCGCGGGTCAGTACTTCGTGATCGTCGCGGGCGAGTTCGACCTGTCCGTCGGCTCTCTGGTCACCGCGCAGGTCGTCGTGGCCGCGCGGCTCATCGACAGCGATCCGTCGCGTACCTGGCCGGTGATCCTGCTGCTGCTCGCGTTCGGCGCAGCCGTCGGTCTCGTCAACGGCGTCATCACCACCCGGCTGCGGGTGTCCTCCTTCATCACGACCCTGGGCATGTACCTGATCCTCGTCGGCGCCGTCTACCTGTGGTCCGACGGCGCCCCGAAGGGCGGGCTGTCCGAGGAGTTCCGCCGGTTCGGCCGGCGGGCGTTCGAGGACGTGTTCCTGCTGGGTCGGATTCCGTACGCGTTGCTGATCCTGGTGGCCGTGGCCGCCCTGGCCGTGCTGCTGACCCGTGCCGACTTCGGCCGGACCCTCGTCGCTGCCGGCGGCAATCCGCGGACCGCCGAGCTGAGCGGGGTACGGGTCCGGCACGCCAAGACCCTGGCGTTCGTGCTGAGCGGACTGGCCGCCGCGGTCGCCGCGATCCTCATCGGCGGCTACAGCGGTGTCTCCTTCCAGGCCGGAGCCGGTCTGGAGTTCGGCGCCATCACCGCGGTGGTCCTCGGCGGCGTCGCCCTGGGCGGGGGCCGCGGTTCGGTCGTCGGCGCCATGCTCGGTGCGCTGACCCTCGAGACGCTCTTCACGCTGATGAATTTCTACGGCGTCTCCGGCGCCCTCCGATCGACGGTCCAGGGCGCGATCATCCTGCTCGCCGTGGCCGTCTCGGCCATGCGTTCCGTTCCAGCTAAGGGGATCCAGTGAGACGTTCCACAGCCGCCCTGGCGATCGGTGCCGTGCTGGCGCTCGCCGGCTGCGCGACCGACGAGCCCACCGCCGTCGCCTCGGGCGCCGCCTCGCAAGCAGCCGGGTCCGGCACCGGGGCACAGTCGAAGTTCTTCGTGCAGGCCGACTACGACAAGGAACTCGCCCTGCTCGGCGCCACCCCGACCGGGCCCGCCGGCAAGCCGTGGGAGCAGGTGCTCGAGCCGAGCATGGTGGAGACGGCCAAGTTCAAGAAGCCGGGACCGTACAAGATCTGCTTCTCGAACGCGGGCCTGAACAACCCGTGGCGCCAGGTCGGTTTCAAGACCATGCAGGCCGAGGTGGAGACGCACGGGCGCCAGATCAAGCAGTTCGTCCACGTCGACGCCGAGGGCAAGGACCAGAAGCAGATCGCCGACATCAACGACCTGCTGGGCAAGGGCTGCGACGCGCTCATCGTGTCGCCGAACACCACCGCGACCCTCACCCCGGCCGTCGAGGCCGCCTGCGCCAAGGGTCTGCCGGTCATCGTCTTCGACCGCGGCGTCGACTCGACCTGCCCGGTGACCTTCATCAACCCGATCGGTGGCTACGGGTTCGGCCACGTCGCGGCGGACTTCATCAGTCAGCGGATGAAGAAGGGCGGCAAGGTGCTCGCCCTGCGCATCCTGCCCGGCGTCGACGTGCTGGAGACACGCTGGTCCGCCGCCAAGGTCGCCTTCGACAAGGCCGGGGTCGACGTGATCGGCGTCGAGTTCACCGACGGTGATCCGGCCAAGACCAAGAAGATCGTCAACGACTACATCCAGCGGTACGGGACGATCGACGGCGTCTGGATGGACGCGGGAGCGGTTGCGGTGGCCGCGGTCGAAGCGTTCGTGGACGCGGGCCGGCCGCTGCCGCCGATCAACGGTGAGGACCAGCTCGACTTCCTCAAGACGTGGAAGGACAAGAACCTCACCGCGATCGCGCCGACCTATCCCACCTATCAGTGGCGTACGCCGATCATCGCCGCGTTGCGCGTCCTCAACGGCGAACCGGTGTCCAGCCCGTGGAAGCTGCCGCAGCCGACCATCACCCAGGACAACCTCGGCGAGTACATCGATGCGGACATGCCTCCGCTGCACTACGCCGTGTGCGGCTGCACGGACCTGCCCGGCTACCCGCAGCGCTGGAAGTAGCCGGTTGTACGCCATCGGTGTCAACCCGTGGGTGTGGGCCTCGCCGGTCGACGACGAGGCCCTGGCCGAGCTCGTTCCCCGGATCGCCGCGTTCGGCTTCGACGCCGTCGAGCTACCGCTGGAGCAACCGGGCGACTGGGACCCGGCCCGTACCCGGGACCTGCTGGCGGCGCACCACCTGACCGCGGCCGGCGTCTGCGCGGTGACCCCACCCGGGCGTGAGCTCGTCGCGGCGCCGGCCGCCGTGGTCACGGCGACCGTGGCGTATCTGAAGACCTGCGTGGACAACGCCGCCGTCCTCGGGGCGCCCTGCGTCGGTGGCCCGGTCTACGCCTCGGTGGGGAGGACCTGGCGCATGTCGCCGACGGCGCGCACGGCTTGCTACGCGGACTTCCGCGAGGCGCTGGCGCCGGTCGCCGAGTACGCCGGCGAGCGGGGCGTGAGCATCGGCGTGGAGGCGCTCAACCGTTACGAGACCAGCGTCGTCAACACCCTGACGCAGGCCCTCGAACTGATCGACGGCCTGCCCGCGAACGTGGGCCTCATGATCGACACCTATCACATGAACATCGAGGAGTCCGACCCGTACGCGATCCTCGGCCTCGCCGGTCCCCACATCAAGCACGTCCAGGTCAGCGGCACGGATCGTGGCGCACCCGGCAGAGACCACTTCGACTGGCCCCGCTTCTTCGGCGCCCTGCGAGCGACCGGATACCGCGGCGCGGTGTGCATCGAGTCGTTCACCGCGCTGAACGATGCGATTGCCACCGCCGCGTCGATCTGGCGCCCGCTGGCCCCCTCCCAGGACCGGCTGGCCCTGGACGGCCTGATCCATCTGCGCTCGGTCGACCGGCGCTTGGATCGACAGTCATCACTTGACGTGGACGAAACTTAACATTAACGTCAGTGAATACATCATACGTCATATGCCCTCGCGGGGCGGTTCCTGGACGGTCACGCCGACCCGTCCGGTGATTGCTCCGCGAGAGCCGATCAGCCGAAGTGGCGGCGCCCCAGCCCGATGAGGGCCGACAGCGTGTCGCGGCAGTCTTCGGCGTTCGTCATCACGGCGACAGCTGTGCCCGACGCCGGCCAGGCGAACGAGAAGCAGCTGTAGCCGGTGTTCTGCCCGGTGTGCCCGAAGCACCCGTCGCCGAACTCGGTGCCCAGGCCGAATCCGCCCGGCACCTGCGGCGTCAGCATCTGGGTGGTCAGCTCCGGCGGTAGCAGCGCGGATCCGCCCGTGGTGGCACGGTGGATCTCCAGTTCCAGCCGGACCAGGTCGGCGGGGGTGGTCCACAGTCCGGCTCCGGCCAGCTCCGGCTGGGTGTGCCAGCCGCCGGGGATGGGGACGCCGCCGCGGTGCCCGCGGGCGGCACGTTGCTGGTTCCCGTACGGGAAGCGCTGGTCGTAGCTGCTGTCGGCCATGCCCACCGGTCCGAGCACGAGCGCCGCCATCAGCTCCTCGAACGGGGTGCCGGTCACGTCGGCCAGGAGCTGCTGCAGAACGGCGTAGTGGCTGCCCGAATAGCGGAACTCGGAGCCGGGCGGCAGCTCGCGCCGGACCGCGGGCGTGTTGGCCGGCGGCTCACCCCGGAGAATCTGCCGCAGCGACGGTACGGGCTCACCCGCGGCATAGCCGGGGAACCAGTTCTTGGTCAGCCCTGCCGTGTGGGCCAGCACCTGACGCACGGTCACGGTGCCGGCTCCCGGTAGGCGCCAGGCGGACAGGTAGGCGTTGACGTCGGTGTCGAGGTCGATCGTGGCCTCGGCGACCAGCCGAAGCGTGCCGAACGCCGCGACGTGCTTGCTGATGGAGCACGCCGGGAACAACAGGTCAGGGCCGGCGGTCCAGACCTCACCGCCGGGTCCGCCCACCGCGACACCGATATCCGGAACCCGATCGGTGCCGGCGATCGCGTCGCGCCACTCCTCTTCGAAACCCATGATTCAGGAGTATGCCGCCGGGCTCGGCTGAACACTCTTCCCGGATCCGGCGAAGTAAGGGTGTGATGCACCCTGTGGAACAACCGGGCACCACGGGCTTGGACGCCGACGCTCACCTCATCGAGCGGGACTTCACGGCGATCTTCGACCGGCACTATCGCGCCATCTACGCGTACGTGGCGCGGCGGCTCGGTCCCGATCTGGCCGAGGACGTGGCGTCGGAGACGTTCCTGATCGCGTTCGATCGCCGGCACACGTTCGACCCGGCCCGCGGCGACCTGCGGCCCTGGCTGTTCGGGATCGCCTCCAACCTGGTGGCCCGGCACGTCCGGGCCGAGTTGCGGCGGTATCGGGCGCTCGCCCGGGCCGGCGGGCAGGACACCGGCCGGGCCGACAGCCACGCCGACGCGGTCGCGGGACGGCTCGACGCGGCGGCCGTGCGGGGCCCGCTCGCCGAGGCTCTGCGGCGGCTGCCGGAACCGGTACGAGCCGTCCTGCTGCTGGTCGCCTGGGCCGGGCTCACCCAGCAGGAGGTCGCCGAGGCGCTGGGCATACCCGCGGGCACGGCCAGGTCCCGGCTGCACCGGGCACGACAGGACATGCGGCAGGCGCTGGGCGCCGAGATCGAGGTGGACGAATGATGGACGAGATCAGCATTCTGCGGGAGACCTTCGGCCCGGACCCGGAGCCGTCCCCGGCAACCGAGCAGCGCGCCCGGGATGCCCTGCGAGGCCGGATGGCGCCCCGGACCCGGAACTCGTGGCGTCTGCGGGTCCCGATGGTCGTCGGTGTCGCCACGGCGGCGGCCGTCGTCGCGGCGGTGGCGATCGGCAACGCCGGTGGCGAAACCCGGGTGACACCACCGATATCGGAGCAGCGGCCGGACCACACCCAGGCGGCCGCGGCCGTGCCGTATCTGCGCCCGGTCAACGCGGCACAGGTGCTGGAGAACGCGGCGTGGACGGTCGAGCAGGAGCAGTGGACCGATCCGGCCCCGACCCAGTTCATGTACGTCGAGACCCAGGAGATGCGCAACCCGCGGGCGTACGAGCAGAAGGCCCCGAACGGGGCGCTCCGGCCCGGCAAGGCCAAGTACCGCAAGGTCCAGAGGTGGAACCGGATCGACGGTCAGGTGCAGGCGTCGATGCGCAACGGCAAGCTGGACGTGTTGCGGCAGGGCCAGGACGGCACGTACTTCGCCTTCGTCCCCTGGTCGCAGGTCGTCAAGCTGACCACGCCCGAGGCGATCGCCGCGTGGCTCGAGCATCCCGAGGGCGGCGTGATGGCGGCGCCCGACGCGCTGGCCGGCCAGTACGTGCTGCCGCCCGAGGTCAAGGCGGCCATCTTCCGCTACCTCGCCCAGCAGCCGGGCATGAAGGTCAACCCGGACGCGGTCAACCTCGACGGGCATCCGGCGATCGGGCTGGGCCGGGTGGTGGAGGGTTACCTGTCGCAGGAGCTGCTCTTCGACAAGCAGACGTACACGCTGATCGGCGAGCGTCTGGTCGCGATCAAGAACGAGGGCGGCACCGGCGACGGGCGCAAGGGCGACCTGTACCGGCAGGTGATCTATCGCAAGATGGCCATCGTCGACCGCCCGGGCGAGACCGGGTAGCCCTTGGGCGCCGGCTGGGCGGGACTCAGCCGACGTCGGTGACGGTCAGCCGGCCGTCCTTCGTGCCGCAGATCAGGGTGTCCGCGACGGCCGTACAGCCCTGCGGGCCGACGGCCTCGACGATGCCGCGCAGCTGCAGCCCGCCGGTCGCCA
>NZ_JBEZGQ010000119.1:0-13713 GCF_040650095.1 Actinoplanes sp. NPDC048791
CCGTGGGCCGTCTTCGCCCGGGCCACGGTGCAGGACTGGCTCGCCGTGCTGACGGCCGGGCGGCCCGGGACCGAGCGGGCGACCCTCACCCTCGCGGTGCTGCGCGGAGCGTTGCTGGATCTCCTCGCCACCGGCGACGTCGAGCGCACGTCGGCGGCGGTGGAGAGCTACCTCAACGGCGGCGCTTGAGGGTACGGCCGTAGTCCTGGAACCGGGCCTTGGCGATCACCCTGCGATCGTTGCTGCGCAGCACGATGCCCTCGGCCCCGCCCGGCGCCCCGGCGTCCAGCCGCACCCGCGACTCGGGCAGCTGCTCCGCCAGCCAGGCGCTGGTCTTCTCCAGGTCGGTCGGCAGCTCCGCGGCATCCACAGTGAACAGCCGCGGCGTCAGCTCGAGCCCGGCATCGCGGGCAGCGCCGGCCAGCTCATCCTCGGCGAGGAAGGTCTGCCCGCCACCGTCGCGCCACGCGGCGATCTGCTCGGCGGGCCAGCTGAGCTGCTCAGCCGGGTCGCGCAGGACGAGCACGTCGAAGCACCGCCAGCCGTACCGGGTGGGGTCGCTGGTGTACTGCTTGGCGGCGGAGCCCACCTTGCCGCCGTACAGCTCGACGTAGACGACCCGGATCTCGTCGCCGGCGACGGGCGCGAGCGCCTCGGCGACCGGCTTCAGCGCGGCGACGACGCCCTGCGACGGGTTGAAGATCAGGTCACCCCGGGCATGCAGCAGCTCCTCGCGCGACCCGATCAGCCAGCCGCCACCGGGGGTCAGGATCATCCTGGCGTTCGTACCGTCGACCTTCTCGGTTCCCACGACCGGCCCGGAGAAGACCACGGCCTCGTCCTGCAGACCCCCGTTGCGCGGGTCGAGCAGGTGGTAGGTCGGGATCGACGGGTACTTGGTCAGGGAGTTGAGGGCCTTCAGGTCGACTCGACGGAGATCCATACCGGCATTGAAGCGGCCCGGCGCCAACTCCTGCAAAGCCATTACGGCTGGGTGGCAGGCATGCCGCACACTGCGGTCATGGTGACGATCCTGTTCGTTCTGGGACTCGCGGCCGCTGTCGGCGTCGCGGTCTGGACCAGCCGTCGCACGACCGGGACACGCCCGTCCGGCAGCAACCGCCACCTCAGCGGCGGCTCAGGCGTGCTCTACACCTACGGAGACACCGACCACCGCCACCACTCCGGAAGCGGAGATGGCGGCGGTGGCAGCGATGGCGGCGGCTGGTCCGGCGGAGACGGTGGCGGCTGGTCCGGCGGCGGAGGCGACGGTGGTGGTGGCGGCGGAGGCGGGAATTAGCGCAGGCTCGCGAACCAGGTGGCCGCCGCGGCGGTGCCGCGGATGTTCGAGCCGAGGTGGATCGAGCCCTCGTACTTCAGGTCGCCCACGTCGACCACGGGCACCGTCCGGAACGACGCCGCGCAGTGCTCGGCGTTCGCGGTCGGAACCTGCTCGTCGCCGGCAGAGACGAGCAACCGCACCGGTACGCCCGGCTGCCAGCCCGAACACGTCGCGTCGTGCACCCGCAACGCGGCGGCGAACGGCCCCGACGGTTCGGTGAGCAGCTTCAACCCGTGCCGGGTGTAGAGCTGGTCGAGCCGCATGGGCAGAAGCTCACCCAGGTCGTCGCCGTCGTGCACGCCGTCGTAGAGCCCCTCGACCCGGTCCGCGATCTTGTCGTTGAAGACCTCGGCCGGGTCGTCGTAGAGGTGATGCAGGCGGTTCCACGAGACCATCAGGTACGCGGTGTAGCCCACGTTCCACGGCGGTTCGACCGTGCCGTCGATCAGGGCGGGCAGTTCGACACCGCGCACGTCGTACGCCCCGGAGATCGGCGCCAGCGCACGCAGCCGGAACCAGTCGTCCGCGCCGCCGTGCAGGGCCTTGGCCAGTCCGGTCGCGGCCGACCCGCCCTGGGAGAAGCCGGTGACCAGCACGTCCCGGCCCAGCTCGCGGCCGGTACGCGGGACGAAAGCACGTGCGGCCCGGAGCAGGTCCACCCCCGCGGTGGTCTCCGAAGGCACGTCCAGGAACGGGTGCGGCCCGGGTCCCAGCCCCAGGCCGAGATAGTCCGGCGCGACGGCGGCGAAGCCCGCGGACGCGAAGGTCAGAGCCGGCGCGACACCCCAGCCGTCGGCGGTCAGGGACGGCGCGTCGAGCCGGTTGAGCTCGGTGCCGTGCGTGTAGGACACCGTGCGCAGCTGCCGGGCACCGTTCCGGGGCAGGGCCAGCAGTCCACTGGCGACGGTGGGCCGGCCCGCCGGGTCGACCGTGCGGTAGATCAGCTGGTACGTGTCGACGCCGTACCGGGCGGGTGCGGGGTCGAACTTCGCTTCGGTGAGCGCGTCGGCGACGTCCGCTCCGGTGGTCAGGGTCCGCAACGGGGTCGCGGTGATCAGCTGGCCGCGGTCGGACCGGTGGGCGGAGGCCGAAGTGGCCGGTAGGGTCGCGGCGGCCAGGCCGAGAACGGCGAGGCCCGCGAGGAGCATCTTCATGTCCTCGACGCTAGGGATGGTTGCGGACCGGCAGAATCCTGCTGCCCGGCGTCCCGCGGGTAGGGCCAGCCCCCGGCCGGTCAGGCGACGTGCACCCGGCGCCAGCTGTGCACCGGCAGATCCATTTCCGGTACGTCGGTCAGCCCGTTCTCGTCCATCGCGTTGAAGACCGCCAGTCGCGCCCCCTCGAAGAGGAACTCGACGGCGTGCAGCACCCGGGGCCGCCACTCCTTGACCGTGGTGCGCTCGATGATGTTGACCTCGCGCAGCCTCCGGCCCCGGGCGTTGCGCAGCGCCGCGTGCGGGTCGGCCCGCCAGTCGAGCTGGATGCCGGTGGCGTACCACTCGATGGGTGCGCTCATGTCGACCTGGTTCCAGGTGATTGCACACTCGTCGAACTTGCGGTGAGTGATTTCCACGTTGGCGCCACCGAAGCCGAGGATCACCGGGCCGTCGGCGAACCAGCCCCGCTCGGACATGTCCCACATCAGCCAGCCGCCGACCAGCTCACGGCCGATGAGCCGGGAAAACCGTGCTCTGTGGACGGCAGCGAGGGCCTCGGCGTCGTGGTGCCACTCGGGTTCATACCCCTCGATACCGAGCATGATCACCGCCCTCTTCCGGACAAGACGACGATCGTACCCACGCCTCTGCGTAGTCCGGCAACACGAGAACGGCCGGCCCCCACGTACGGGGACCGGCCGTTCGACAAGATCACTTGAGGAGCGAGGTGCCCGTCGAACGCAGGTGCTCACACGCCTCGACGACGCGCTTGGCCAGACCGTCCTCGGCCAGCTTGCCCCAGGCGCGGGGGTCGTACTGCTTCTTGTTGCCGACCTCGCCGTCGATCTTCAGCACGCCGTCGTAGTTGCGGAACATGTGGTCCGCGACCGGGCGGGTGAACGCGTACTGCGTGTCGGTGTCGATGTTCATCTTGACCACGCCGTAGTCCAGGGCGCCGTGGATCTCCGACAGCAGCGAGCCGGAGCCGCCGTGGAAGACCAGGTCGAACGGCTTCTCCTTGCCGTACTTGGCGCCGACCGCCTCCTGGATCTCCTTGAGGATCTCCGGGCGCAGCTTGACGTTGCCGGGCTTGTAGACGCCGTGCACGTTGCCGAACGTCAGGGCCGTCATGTAGCGGCCCTTCTCGCCCAGGCCCAGCGCGGCGGCGGTGGCCAGGCCGTCCTCGACCGTCGAGTAGAGCTTGTCGTCGATCGCGGCGGAGACGCCGTCCTCCTCGCCACCGACCACGCCGACCTCGATCTCGAGGATGATGTGCGCGGCGGCGGCCTGCGCGAGCAGCTCCTCGGCGATCTGCAGGTTCTCGTCGACGGGTACGGCCGAGCCGTCCCACATGTGCGACTGGAACAGCGGCGCCTGGCCGTTCGCGACGCGCTCCTTGGAGAGGGCGAGCAGCGGGCGCACGTACGCGTCGAGCTTGTTCTTCGGGCAGTGGTCGGTGTGCAGCGCGATGTTGACCGGGTAGTTCTTGGCGACCTCGGTCGCGTACTCGGCGAGGGCGACCGCGCCGGTGATCATGTTCTTGACCGTGGGGCCGGAGGCGTACTCGGCGCCACCGGTGGAGATCTGGACGATGCCGTCGCTGCCGGCCTCGGCGAAGCCCTGCAGGGCGGCGTTGAGCGTCTGCGAGGACGTCACGTTGATCGCGGGGTACGCGAACGCGCCGGACTTGGCGCGGTCGAGCATCTCGGCGTAGACCTCAGGGGAAGCGATGGGCATCGGTGCGCTCCTTGATCTCAGAATGCGAAGCAGAGGGCAGGACCGCGCTGTCCTCCAGCAGGCAGTATTCCGCAGCGGGGGACCGGCACGGAAATCGCCCCGTTACCCTCGCCCCGGTTTGCGGGCCGGGCGCGGCGGGGACGGTGCAGCATGAGGGAGTGACCCGCGACGTGAAGGGAGCCGGCCATGACCTACCCGCAGGACGAGCGTGACCTGGAAGCGCCCGAGGGCGACGCGGCCGAACAGGCCGCGGTGGCCGATCCGGCCTGGGCCGACGACGCCGAGGAGCCGGCCGTGAGCCGGTCCCTGGAGGCGCCGGAATGGGACGCCCAGGAACAGGGACGCAGCGTTCCCCTCGACGACGACTACCGCTGAGCCCTATTTCACGACGTATGCCGGGTTTGCGGCGATCCAGGCGGGAAGCGTGTCGTCGCGGAGCGCGGCGTACAGCGACGGACCGACCTTGGCGTAGATCTGCTCCCGGCCGTTGGCCATGCCGTGGAAGGTGCGCTCGCTGATCCCGACCGGTGACCCGGGCGAGCCCAGTGAGCCGGCCGCCCGGAGCAACGCCGCCGGGTCACCGGAGATCTCCAGCCCGTCCCGGGCGGCGGTGAGGAGCGCGTGCACGCGGGCGGGATCGGTCACGGTCCCGTCCGCGGCCAGCTTCCCGGCCAGCGCCCGCAGGAAGAGCTGGGCGTTGCGGTCCCGGTCGTAGCTGCCGTTCCGGAGGCCGTAGCGGGCCTGCAGCACCGGTACGACGTCGGCCGCGGTCAGCTGCTGACAGCCCTTCGGGTACGTCTTGCCGTTGTGCGCCGACTTGACGGCCTGCGGCAGGCACACCCGAACGCCACCGACGGCCTCGGTCACGGCTCGCAGCGCCCGGAAATCGACCGTCACGGTCGCGTCGAAGGTGACTCCGGTGAGCTCGGAGACGGTCTTCTCGGTGAGCTCCGGGCCACCGAGGAAGAGCGTCTCGCTCAACTTGCCCTCCCCGCCCGGCAGCTTCACCTCGCCGTCGCGCGGCAGGCTGACCAGATAGGCCCGGGTGCGGTCGGCCGGCACGTGGATGATCATGACCGTGTCGGCCCGGCGGTTCCGATCCTGCCAGCGGAGCCTGTTGTCGCTGCCCAGCAGCAACACATCCAGCGGGCCGGCCGGCGCCGGCTCAGTCCCGAGCAGCTCGGCGGTGGGCACCGACGGTGCCGGGTCGCGCTGCCACCGCTCCAGGACCACCGGTACGGCGGATCCGGCCATCAGCACGGCGACGGCCGCGGTGGCGACCCGGCGGATCATGCGGCGGCGTCGGGCGCGTACCGAAGCCACCTCGATCCCGGCCCGCACCGGGCCGACGGCCGGGGTCAGGGCCTCGTGCCGCTCGAAGGTGGCCCGCAGCTCTTCCTCGATCGGGGTCATCGGGCCTCCACGAACTCGGTACGGAGCGTGACGAGCGCTCGCGAGATGGACGAACGAACCGTGCCCACGGCACAGCCGAGCACCTCGGCGATCTCGGCATCCGGCAGATCCTCGTAGTAGCGCAGCACCAGAGCCGCCCGCTGCTGACGCGGGAGCCGGGCCAGCATGGTCCAGACCCGGTCCCGCTCGGCGCTCTCCTGGGCGTGGTCACTGGGCGCCGCGCGGGCCGGATCGGGCTCGGGCCGCAACAGCACCCGCCGGACCCACGAGCCCCGGCGCAGGTCGACGAACTGGTTGGTGAGCATCTTGCGGACGTACCCGTCCGGAGAGTCGCTGCCGGCGACCCGCCGCCAGTTCAGCTGGACCCGGACCATCGTCTCCTGCACGAGGTCCTGCGCCGTGTGCTGGTCACCGGTGAGCATGACGGCGTACCGCAGCAGGGCGCCGAGCCGGCTGTCGGCGAACTCCTCGTAGGTCACGGGCACCTCCGCTCCTACGACGGCCACGGACCCGCGAATCATTGCGCCGCCCGTCAAATCAGTCGCTGCCGATGGCCCCGCGCTGCGATCATCAGCCGGTGCTGCTCACCGTGACGACTACCCACCGGCCGGCCACCGACCTCGGTTACCTGCTGGTCAAGCACCCCGACAAGGTGCATTCCTTCGACGTGCCCACCGGCACGGCCCACGTCCTGTTCCCGGACGCGGCCGAGGACCGGTGCACCGCCGCGCTGCTGCTCGACGTCGACCCGCAGCGCCTCGGAGCCGCGCGCGGCGGTCGCAAGCAGCAGTCGGCACCGGAGTCGTTCGCGCTGGGCCAGTACGTCAACGACCGCCCGTACGCGGCGTCCAGCCTGCTCGCCGGCGCCCTGGCCAAGGTGTTCCGCAGCGCCCTGCGCGGCGAGTCCAAGGACCGCCCGGAGCTGGCCGGCGCGGCCCTCCCGCTGGAGATCCACGTGCCGGTGCTGCGCTGCCGGGGCAGTGCGGCCGCCCTGTTCGAGCCGCTGGGCTGGACGGTCACCGCGACGCCCATCCCGCTCGACGACGTCCCGGCCGGGCATCCGCTGGACGGCGACAGCCCGTACGTCGACCTCACCCTGACCGGCACCCTGCGGCTGGCCGACGCGCTGAACCACCTGTACGTGCTGCTGCCCGTCCTGGACGACGCCAAGCACTACTGGGTGGCGCCCGACGAGATCGACAAGCTGCTGCGCGCGGGCGAGGGCTGGCTGGCCGCCCACCCGGAGAAGGTGCTGATCACCCGGCGCTATCTGGCCCACCGGCGGTCGCTGGCGGCCAGCGCGCTCGAGCAGCTCGACCGGCTGGACCCGGACTCCGTCGACGCCCCGGCCGACACGGTGACCGACGAGGAGGCCGAGCTGCCGGTGGCCCGCAAGCAGTCGCTCGCCGAGCAGCGGCGCGACGCGGTCCTGGCCGCGCTGGCCGAGTCCGGCGCGACCCGGGTGCTCGACCTCGGCTGCGGCCAGGGGGCGCTGCTCGGCGCCCTGATCAAGGACCGCCGGTACACGCAGATCGTCGGCACGGACGTGTCCTCACGTGCCCTCGACCTGGCCCACAAGCGCCTGCGGCTGGACCGGGTGCCCGAGCGCCAGCGGGACCGCGTGACGCTGTGGCAGTCGGCGCTGACCTACCGCGACGACCGGCTGCGCGGCTTCGACGCGGCGGTGCTGATGGAGGTCATCGAACACGTCGACCCGCCGCGCCTGCCCGCGCTGGAGGCGTCGGTGTTCGGCCACGCGAGCCCGGCGACGGTCATCGTGACCACCCCGAACGTCGAATACAACGGCCTGTACGAGGGCCTGACCGGAATGCGGCACTCCGACCACCGCTTCGAGTGGACCCGCGCCGAATTCCAGGAGTGGGCCGCCCGCACCGCGTCCGCGCACGGCTACCGGGTGAGCTTCCGGGGCGTGGGCGACGAGGACCAGAAGGCCGGCGCACCGACCCAGCTCGCCGTGTTCGTGAAGGAGAAGGAGGAGGCATGACCCAGATCGACATCCCGGAGCTCGCGCTCGTCGCGCTGGTCGGCATCTCCGGATCCGGCAAGTCGACCTTCGCCGGGCAGCACTTCAAGCCCACCCAGGTGCTGTCCTCCGACTACTTCCGCGGCCTGGTCGCCGACGACGAGAACGACCAGTCCGCGTCCGGCGACGCCTTCGACGTGCTGCACTACGTGGCCGGCAAGCGGCTGGCCGCCGGACGGCTCACCGTCGTCGACGCCACCAACCTGCAGCCGCACGCCCGGGCCGGGCTGGTCAAGGTCGCCCGCGAGCACGACGTGCTGCCGGTGGCCGTGGTCCTCGACGTGCCCGAGGCGCTGGCCTGGGAGCGCACCCAGGGCCGGGCGGACCGTACCTTCGGCCGTCAGGTCCTCAACCGCATGCACCGGGACCTGCGCCGCTCGCTCGGGCAGCTGGCCCGGGAGGGCTTCCGCAAGATCCACGTGCTGCGCGGCGTGGAGGAGATCGCCGCCGCCTCGATCCGCTACGAGAAGCTGTTCAACGACAAGCGTGAGGTCACCGGCCCGTTCGACATCATCGGCGACGTGCACGGCTGCCGGGCCGAGCTGGAGACGCTGCTGGAAACCCTCGGGTACGCCCTGAGCCGCGACGACTCCGGCCGCCCGGTCGGTGCCGTGCACCCGGAGGGCCGTACCGCGGTCTTCGTCGGTGACCTGGTCGACCGCGGCCCGGACTCCCCCGGCGTGCTGCGCCTGGTCATGGGCATGGCCGGGGCCGGCACGGCGATCTGCGTGCCGGGCAACCACGAGCAGAAGCTGGCCCGCAAGCTCAACGGCCGCAACGTGCAGCTCACCCACGGCCTGCCGGAGACCCTGGAACAGCTCGGCCGCGAGGACGAGGCGTTCACCGCCCAGGTCCGCACCTTCATCGACGGCCTGGTCAGCCACTACGTGCTGGACGGCGGCCAGCTGGTGGTGGCCCACGCCGGCCTGAAGGAGGCCTACCAGGGCCGCGCCTCGGGCCGGGTCCGCTCCTTCGCCCTGTACGGCGAGACGACCGGCGAGACCGACGAGTACGGCCTCCCGGTCCGCTACCCGTGGGCCCGCGACTACCGCGGCTCGGCGGCGGTCGTCTACGGCCACACGCCGATCCCGGAACCGGAGTGGATCAACAACACCATCTGCCTCGACACCGGTTGCGTCTTCGGCGGCAAGCTGACCGCGCTGCGCTGGCCGACCCGCGAGCTGGTGTCGGTCCCCGCCGCCCGGGAGTACTACGCCCCGGCCCGCCCGCTGGTCCCGGTCGACACCAAGCCCGACGAGGGCCTCGACCTGGCCGACGTCACCGGCCGCCGGCACCTCGACTACGGGTACGGCCGCACCACGGTCGCCGCGGAGAACGCCGCCGCGGCACTCGAGGTGATGAGCCGCTTCGCCCTGGACCCGGCCACGCTGGTCTGGCTGCCCCCGACGATGGCGCCGTGCTCGACGTCGACGCAGGAGGGCTACCTCGAGCACCCGGCGACGGCGTTCGCGGACCTGCGGTCGGCGGGCGTCGGCACGGTGGTGTGCGAGGAGAAGCACATGGGCTCCCGGGCGGTGGTCCGCGTCTCGCGTTCGGGGGCCGGGGACGCCATCTGGACCCGTACCGGTCGGCCGTTCTTCGACGCCGAGCGCAACACCACGCTGCTGGCCGGCGTGCGCGCGGCGGCCGGGAAGGTCTTCACCGAGCTGGACACCGAGTGGCTGCTGCTCGACACCGAGCTGCTGCCGTGGTCGGCCAAGGCCGGCGGGCTGATCCGCGAGCGGTACGCGGGAGTCGGTGCCGCGGGACGGGCCGCGCTGCCGGCTGCCCTGTCGGTGCTGGAGCAGGTCGCCGGGCGTGGCCTCGACGTCACGGAACTGCGCGCGCGGCTGGAGCTGCGGGCGACGGAGATCGAGGGCTACTCGGCGGCGTACCGGGCGTACGTGCAGCCGACCGACGGGCTGACCGGTGTGACGCTGGCGCCGTTCGCGGTGCTGGCCGGGGAGAACGTCTCGTACCGGGACAAGGATCACGGCTGGCACCTGGACATCGCGGACAAGCTCGTCGCGGCGGATCCGGTGCTGTTCACCCCGACCCGGCGGATGGTGGTGGAGCTGGGCGATCCGGCCGCGGAACAGGCCGCGACCGACTGGTGGCTGGCGCTGACCGCGGCGGGCGGCGAGGGGATGGTGGTGAAGCCGTACGGCGGCCTGGGCGTGACCGACGCCAAGGGACGGCTGGTGCAGCCGGGGGTGAAGTGCCGGGGCCGGGAGTACCTGCGGATCATCTACGGACCGGAGTACACCCGTCCCGAACAGCTGGAACGGCTGCGGCAGCGGTCGCTGGGCCGTAAGCGTGGCCTCGCGCTGCGCGAGCACGGCCTGGGGCTGGCGGCGCTGGACCGGCTGGCCGAGGGTGCGGCGCTGTGGCGGATCCACGAACTCGTCTTCGCCATCCTCGCGGCGGAATCGGAGCCGGTGGATCCCCGCCTGTAATCCACAGCATTCGTACAGGTGCCGGGCTTGCCGGGGCCGGTACCCTGGCTCCTCGTGGACATCCATGCGCTCTCCGAGCAGCTCGCCCTGAACCCGACCAATCCGAAGGAACTCCTGCAGACCTTCGGGTTGATCGGCGTCTGGGTGATCCTCTTCGCGGAGACGGGTCTGCTCGTCGGCTTCTTCTTCCCGGGCGACTCGCTGCTGTTCCTGGCGGGCGTGGCGGCCTCCCCGGTGGCCGACTCGATCTTCGGTGACGGCACCCGCATCTCGCTGGCCGGCCTGCTGATCGGCGCCCCGCTGTGCGCCATCGCGGGCGCCCAGCTGGGCCACCTGCTCGGCGCGAGGTACGGCCGCCGGATGTTCGAACGGCCCGACAGCAAGCTGTTCAAGCGCGAGTACGTGGAGAAGGCCGAGTACTACTTCGAGAAGTTCGGCCCGGCCAAGGCCGTGGTGCTGGCCCGCTTCATCCCGATCGTCCGCACGTTCCTCAACCCGGTGGCGGGCACCCTCGGCATGCCGGCCCGCCAGTTCTTCGTGTGGAACGTGGTCGGCGCGATCCTGTGGTGCGACGGCATCATCCTGGTCGGCTACCTGCTGGCCCAGCAGATCTTCGACGCCATCGGCGACAAGATCGACCGCTACATCCTGCCGGTGGTCGCCCTGATCGTGCTGATCTCGGTGCTGCCGATCATCATCGAGATGCTCCGCGAGCGGAAGGCGAAGAAGAAGGCCGCCGCCGCGGACCCGGGCCCGGCAACGGCGATCGGCGTCGTGGCGGCGGCGACCGTGGCCGGCATGGCCGAGGCGATCGTCGATCACGACGACGACGAACACCGCGAGCACCGCCCCCGGCACTCCGCCTAGAAAGATTCCGCGGCGGGGCGCAGCAATTCTGCTGAGCGCTGGCCCACTGGCGGCAGGGTGTCCGGCTACGACGATCCGGCCGCCTGAAACCTGGCGACCAGTCGCTGGCGCGATTACGCACGATCCGTGCGTTCCACAGCCGCCAGCAGGCTGAGCCGGTCGTCGACGGGCCCGGATCCGAGCGGCTCGCGCTGATCGAGGCCCTGGCCACCCGGCCGGCCGCGCAACGGCGGGCGATGGTGCTGCGTTATCTGGCCGACCTTCCCATCCCCGACCGGGAACGGGTGCCCGAAGGCACCGTCCGGTCCTGGCTGTACCGCGGCCGCGTCACGCAGGCCGCCGGTGTGGGGATCGCCATAGTGAGCACCGCCACTGTGATGTCCTTGGTCCGCCCACGTCGTGCGCCTGCCCTGAGATCGGGACACAGAAAGTCCCGCGACCGGCTCGACACGAGCCGGTCACGGGGACTTCTGGTTGTCAGACGGAGACTGCCGACGGTGGCAGCGTGGCCAGCCGGTCCAGGAACTCCTCCGGCACTTCGCGGAGGTTGTCCAGCCGGCCCAGGGTCAGCGCCCGATAGGTCAGCGCCGCGGCTTCCTCCAGGTTGCGGGCCCGTTTGTGGGCCAGCTCGACGGAGTCGGCCATGACCACAGAGCCATGCTGGCTGAGCACCAGACAGTCTGTGCCGTCGGCCGCCATCGCCGCCGTCAGCGCCGCCACCTCGGTGCTGCCCGGCAGGCGGAACGGCACAGTGGAGACACGCTTCAGGTAGAAGGCGTGGTCGGTCGTCACGATGCGGATGTGCTCACCGAGCGCATCCAGGAGCAGCGCCGTCTGCGGGTGCAGGTGGACCACCGCGTTCACGTCCGGGCGGGCGCGGTACAACGCCAGGTGGAGGGCGATTTCGCTGGTCGGGGCCAGCCGTGGTGACGGCAGCGGGCCGACGGTCGCGGGCGCGCCGTCGGAGATGCGTACCGGTGCGAAGCTGGTCCGGCTGAGTCTGTCCAGCCAGGCACCGCTCGCGGTGACCCAGCAGGCGTCCTCGTCGGGGATCCGGGCGGACAGATTGCCGCCGGAGCCA
Organism: Actinoplanes sp. NPDC048791; assembly: GCF_040650095.1. Taxonomy (NCBI): domain Bacteria; kingdom Bacillati; phylum Actinomycetota; class Actinomycetes; order Micromonosporales; family Micromonosporaceae; genus Actinoplanes; species Actinoplanes sp. NPDC048791. Next base: position 12,098 of record NZ_JBEZGQ010000119.1, read on the forward strand.
CAGACCAGTCCGGCCTGGACCACGTCGTAGCCCACGTGCGCGAGCTGGTCGCGCAGATCGCCGGGCACGTAGTTCAACCCGTCAACTCCTCGGGTCCGGGGGGTGGATCCTGATGGAGGTGGCCCGCCTGGCGTCACGCCCCATGAACGGTGACGCCAGGCTTTGTCGGGTCTGCTCAGCGGGCCTTTTTGGTGGCCCGCTTGCGCGGCGGGGTCAGCAGGTCCGCGATCGTCGCGATCGCGCTGGGGACCAGCCGGTAGTACGCCCACACGCCGCGCTTCTCACGCTCGAGCAGGCCGGCCTCCGTCAGGATCCGCAGGTGGTGACTCACCGTCGGCTGCGACAACCCCAGCGGGGCCGTCAGGTCGCAGACGCAGGCTTCACCGTCCGTAGCGGACTGGATGAGGCTGAGCAGCCGCAACCGAGCCGGGTCGGCGAGTGCCTTGAGCACTCCCGCCAGTCGCTCGGCATCGGCACGTTCAATTGGCTCGCCGGCAAGCGGCGAGATCTGAGGCATTGTCATTTCCGCCAACGCAGTTCCCACGATCTCCATCCTTCCACCAACTGCATCGATTCTCCTGCATGTGCGCAGGAACGAACCGGCTAACTTTCAGGCCGTAAGGCCGAGATCGGTCGAACGGTAGGCCGATCTGTACGTCTGTCCGGCACCCCGCACGGGCAGCGTCCGCACTCCGATCGAACCATTCCGCGACACCGACTTCGGTCTCTGCCTCCTGCAACGCCTCAGTCGCCGTCAGGTCGCTGGTCAACGTCGTCGAGCTCTCGATCCCCGCCCCCGGAGTGAGCCGCCCCACATTGTTGATTCACGATCCGTTCCGCGGCCGTCCCGACGCCCGCCCGGTCGTCGGAACTGTCCTGGTACTGCACGGTCACACGGCGTGGGTCGACAACACAGTCAACTTCACGACCCGATGAAAGCACGACACAACGCTGCGCGACGGGCAATTCAGTGATGAATTTACGCAGGTCGTGATGGGCTTCCATCACATCGAGCGTACTGGCTGCCGCAAAACTGGAACGTTCTGCCCCGCCAGGGCGGAAAGGAACTATTGACCCACGGCAAAGCCCGGCCTCAACAGTAAATATTGTTAACTGAGAGGCCCCGCGTACCCCGTTTCCGACAGGTATAGACGCAGCTCAAAGCACCTTTCCGCCACACCCCGCCCGGGGCGGCACCCAACGACGGTCATCGAACGAGTACGCACCGACACCGTTGTCATCGCGCCACGTCTGCCCGTCCAGCGAAAAACCCGCACCGAGCGGCAAGACGAAAGCGTCCGGACAGCGGTGGCCGGCACATCCTCGTCCGTCAACGGTACCCGTTCGGGTGACGCACATCCGTCGATGCCGGTAGGCCCGTCAGCTGGACGGACGTGACCAGTACTCATCATCGGGGCCCGGTCCGGCCGGCGACTCACCCGGCGCGGATGGCCCTGCGGGCCCAGCGGCGGGGGGCGGCGAGCCGTAAACCCCCGTTGGTGGCGCCGAGTAACCACCCGTTGGTGGCGGGCCGTAACCGGCCGGCGGCGGCGGATATCCCCCGGGCGGGCCGTAGGCCGAAGCGCCGTCGGGCGGCGCGTAGCCGGAGGCGCCGT
>NZ_JBEZGQ010000120.1:0-13679 GCF_040650095.1 Actinoplanes sp. NPDC048791
CAGCCCATTCCTCGTTCGTCAGATCACCACGCGCCACACCCGATCCAACGATCGACGCCCATGATCGCCACGATGATCTAAGAGACAGAACCTAGGCGGACCGCGCCGGATTCCCCCGCTCGGGTGGAGCCGCGCCGGGCGCTCCCGCCCAGGCGGACCGCGCCGGATTCCCCCGCTCGGGTGGAGCCGCGCCGGGCGCTCCCGCCCAGGCGGACCGCGCCGGAATCCCCCCGTCCGGGTGGAACTGCGCCGTGCTCCTGCCCGGGCGGAATCGCGCGGCGAACCGGGGTTGCGAGACGGCGTTGCTGGTACTCCCGCCAGGCGAAACCGCGCCGGAATCTTCGCCCTGGCGAAACCGCGCCGTGCTCCTGCGCGGGTGGAACCGCGCCAGAATCCCCGCCCAGATGGGCCGCGCTGTGCTCCCGCCCAGGAGAACTGCGCCGGATTTCCGCTCGGACGAAACCGCGGGATCCCCGCCCGGACGGAAGCGCACCCGAGTCCCCGCTTAGGCAGAAGCGCACCCGGGTTCCCGCTAAGGCGGAGCGCGCCGGAATCCCCGCCAGGGCGAAGCGCACCCAGTTCGCGGCCTGGGCGAACCACGCCCAGGCCCGACCGAGCCACGTCAAGGCTTGCGGGCCACGCCCGCCCAGTAATAAGCCGCCTGCGGGTCGTCAACAGGCTGATCCGGCCGCCAAGCAGAGACCGGCACCAACCCCGGCTCCAGCAGCTCCCAGTCGCCGAAGAAGCGCCGGACCTCCGACTGAGTGCGCGCCACCAGCGTCATACCTGCACCGGTCGCCGCGGCCACCGCCCGGTGCACCTGGGCCGGGTTGAAATCAGCCGTCGGATGCGTGATCGCCAGCACGCTGCCCGAAGGCATTGCTTCCCGCAGCTCAGCCACCAGAGCCCACGGGTCGTCCGCGTCCGCCAGCAGCATCAGGATCGCGATCAGCGTCAGGCCGACCGGCGAGGTCAGGTCCAGCGTCGCCGCCAGCACCTCGTCCGTCAGGATCGACCGTGGCCGGCGCAGGTCGGCTGAGATGTATTCGCTGCGGCCCTCTTCCGTGCTGATCATCAGGGCGCGGGCGTGGACCAGCACGATCGGGTCGTTGTCCACGTAGACCACGCGGGTGCGGGGGTCGATGCGCTGGGCGATCTCGTGCAGGTTGGGCCGGGTCGGGATGCCGGTGCCGATGTCCAGGAACTGCCGGATGCCTTCCCGGGCGACCAGGTCGCGGGCCGCCCGGTGGACGAACTTGCGGTTCTCGCCGGCCATCCGGCGCATGCCGGGGATGGCCTTGATCATGGCTTCGCCGACGGCCCGGTCGACGGCGAAGTTGTCCTTGCCGCCCAGCCAGTAGTCGTAGATGCGGGCCGAGTGCGGCACGTTGATGTCGACCTCCGGCGGGGCGAGCTCGGCCGGCGGGACAACTCTGCTGTGCTGCGTCACGACCGCCTCCTGTCCAGGCCACCCCGAGCCTAGTGCTCGGATCCGGTCAGGATTCAGCCATGTCGCTCGATAGAACCACGGTTTCAGGCTGCGGAAGCGCTGTCCCGGTACGACCGGTGGCGGGCGTCGCGCGGGGCCATGGAGATCACTCGGTCGCGTCCGGCGTGCTTGGCCACGTACAGGTGCCGGTCCGCGGTGGACAGCAGGCCGGCCTGGGTCGGTGTCGGTGCGTCGCGCAGTCCGGCCACGCCGATGCTGACGGTGACGGGCAGGCCGCGGGTCAGTTCGGTCCAGTCGTAGTAGCTGACCGCCTCGCGGATGCCGTCCAGCCGGCCGGTCGCCTCGGGCACGTCGGTGCCGGGCAGCACCAGCAGGAACTCCTCGCCGCCCATCCGGGCCACGAAGCCGTCCGGGGAGACCGCCGCCAGTTCCGTCTCCAGCAGCTTGGCCACCAGCACCAGCACCTGGTCGCCCACGTCGTGCGACAGCTGGTCGTTGATCCGCTTGAAGTGGTCCAGGTCGACGATCGCCACGGTCAGCGCTCCGCCGGCGTCGATCAGGTCGGGCAACTCCTCGTCGAGGTAGCGCCGGTTGCGCAGCCCGGTCAGCGGGTCGCGCCGGGCCTGCTCGCGGAACCGCTCGGCCTCCTGCCGCGCCTCGGTCGTCTCGAACATCGCCTGCCGGGTGCGGGCCTGGGCCTCCCGCTGCGACGAGTGCAGCGCGTTGTGGGCGGAGAAGAAGATCTTGTGTACGGCGAAAGCCTCCGCGAACTCACCCCGCGCCGCATGCAGCTCGGCCTGCTCCTGGTGCACCCGGACCAGCACGTCGCCGAGTCCACGCTCGACACAGAGACTGCGGGACATGTCCAGGTTGACCTGTGCGCGGTCGGTGGCCCGCAGGAAGCGCTGGGCCCGGGCGAGAGTCAGCATGTATTCCGCGAGCGCGTCCGCGTCCTCGTAGTTGCCTTCGTGGTGGCGCCGGACCGCCTCGCGCAGGGTCCGCTCGGCCGCCAGGTAGTTGCCGTTCTCGATCTCGATGACGCCGATGGTGTCGAGCACCGCGGGGTCGAGGGCGAAGCCGTGCCGCTCGGCCACCTGCTGGAGCCGGCGCGCGACCTCCTGGGCGCGGCCGTTCTCGCCGGCGGCGTGCTCGGTGTACGCGTAGTTGTTGAGCATGCCCATGAGCAGCCGGGGCAGGCCAAGATCGACCGCCAGCTCCTCGGTCTGCTGGTACCGCTGCCGGGCCGCGTCCATCGAGCCGGCCAGGCCGAGCGCGTCGGCCAGCTTGGCCCGGTGCCAGACCTGCATGTGCGGGGTGGCCCGCTCGTCGAGCAGCTCGACGGCGAGCACGGAGTGCTCCAGGCACTGGGCGGCGTCGCCGAGGTGCCGGTGGATGTTGGCCCAGACCAGGTGGGTGCGGGCCAGCACGATGTGGTCGGTGTGGTCGGTGGCCCACTGGTGGATCTTCCAGATCCGCCGGGCGGCTGCCGCGACCTCACCCTTGCGCATGAGCATGTTGGCCTGGCAGAGCCGGGCCCGGAAGACGAGCCGCTCGTCCGCGAGGGCGAGAGCCTGCTCCTCGATCTCGACGGCGGTCGTGAGGGTGGCGTCGGCGTCCCAGAGGTACTGGTCCTCGATCTCCGTCAGGGCAGCCGACAGCCGCGCCGCGTCGTCCTGGCGTACGTTCATCAGGCTCACCCCTTTCCCTCAACGCGAATCATCGACACCGCGGACCCCTGGCTGAAGAAAAATGGCAAACCTTTCAGGTGTACGGGACATTGCGCTCCGTCCCCAAAGGCTAGCCGTGAGTGAGTGCCGGCTCCCAGCGTCCCAGACGTGATCCACCTCGCCGCCACCGCGGGGAACCCGCCATGTACGTCGTACAGTTGCCGGATGGCCAAGCGGAGCGATGTGACCCGGGGACGGCTGAGCCGCGAGGCGATCGTGGTCGGGGCGATCGCGCTGGCCGATGCCGAGGGGCTGGAGGCGGTCACCATCCGTCGGCTGGCGCAGGAGCACGGCGTCACGCCGATGGCCATGTACTGGCACTTCAGCGACAAGGACAGCCTGCTCGACGGCCTGGCCGAGCACCTGATCGAGGCCGTGCGGCTGCCCGAGCCCAGCGACGCCCCGTGGCACGAGCAGCTGCGCGAGATCCTGCTGGCGTTCCTGGTGGCGATCCGTCCGCACCCGGCCATCGCGGGTCTGGCGCTGCGCCGCATCCTCATCGCCGAGTCCGGGCTGCGGATCGCCGAGCGGGTGCTCGGGCTGCTCCGGGACGCCGGCTTCGGGGCCGGCCGGGCGGCGGAGGTCGGCACCTTCCTGATCTGCTCGGTCATCACGCTGGTCGGCGCGGACCCGACGCCCGGGCCGTGGCAGCGCGGTGAGGAGCGGGAGCAGGCCCTGCGGGACAAGCGGGCCCGGCTCGAGTCGCTGTCGCCCACGCGCTACCCGAACGTCATCGCCGCCGCGCCCGCGCTGGTGGTCTGCCGCGACGAGGACGACTACTTCGCCCTCAACCTCGACCTGCTGGTCCAGGGCGTGCGCGGCCTCCCGCGCGACTGATCAGCGCGTCGTTCGTCACACCGAAGCACCCGGTCCGCCGCTTGACGCACCTATACGCCGTACATCTACGGTGTACATGTACGCCGCACAGGGCGGCGCTCGGTGGAGGTGGAACCGGTGCAACGCAATCCGTGGTCGACCCTGGCCGTCATCGCGGTCGCCCAGTTCATGGTCGTGCTCGACGTGACGATCGTGAACGTGGCGCTGCCTGACATCCAGCGGGATCTGGGCTTCTCGGCCTCCGGGCTGCAGTGGGTCGTCAGCGCGTACACCCTGCTCTTCGGGGGTTTTCTGCTCCTCGGCGGCCGCGCCGCCGACCTGCTCGGCCGCCGCCGGGTCTTCATCGTCGGGCTGGCGCTGTTCGGTCTGACCTCATTGATCGCCGGCCTCGCGCAGAATCCCGAGCAGCTCGTGGTGATGCGCGCGATCCAGGGCCTGAGCGGCGCGCTGCTGTCGCCGGCCGCGTTCGCCATCCTCACCGTGACGTTCAAGCACGGCCGGGAGCGCAACATCGCGATGGGCGTCTGGGGCGGTCTGGCCGGCCTCGGCGGCACGCTCGGCGTGATCGCCGGCGGTCTGCTGGTCGACTCGCTCAGCTGGCGCTGGGTCTTCCTGGTCAACGTGCCCATCGCGATCGCGCTGGCCGTGATCGTCCCGCTCTTCGTCGGCGAATCCAAGGTCACCACCACCGGTACGCGCACCTTCGACGTCGCGGGCGCCCTGCTCAGCACGGCCGGCCTGCTGGCCATCGTGCTCGGCGTCATCCGGGCCGAGCCGCTCGGCTGGTCGTCCTTCGAGGTGATCGGGCTGCTGGCCGGTGGCCTGGCCCTGCTGGCCGCCTTCGTCCGGGTGGAGGGCCGGTCCGCGGCGCCGCTGGTGCCGCTCAGCCTGTTCCGTTCGCGGGGCCTGACCACGTCGGTCGTGGCGCTGGCCCTCAACGGCGCCGCGTTCCTGGCGATGTTCTTCCTCACCGCGATCTTCCTGCAGCAGGTCCGCGGCCTGACCGCGCTGGAGACCGGCCTGCAGTTCCTGCCGATGGGCATCGCGGCGATCGCCAGCGCGGTGATCGCGTCGCAGCTGGTGACCCGCTTCGGCACCAAGCCGGTCCAGTTCGGCGGCGCGGCGCTCAGCGTGGTCGGCCTGCTGCTGCTCTCCGGCGCCGACGCCACCGGCTCGTACGCCCTGACGATCCTGCCCGGCCTGGTGCTGTTCGGGATGGGCATCATCGCGGTGGGCACCCCGGCCTCGATCGCGGCCGTCGCGGATGTCTCGCACGACCACGCCGGTGCGGCCTCCGGGGTGGTGAACGCGGGCTACCAGGTCGGCGGGGCGCTGGGACTGGCGGCGATCACGACGCTGGCGACGTCCCACGTCGAGTCGCTGGCGACCGGCGGGGCGGGGCAGCAGGATGCGCTGGTCGGCGGCTTCGAGCGGGGTCTGATGATCGCGGCGCTCTTCGCGGCGGCGAACATCGTGATGGCGCTGGGAGCCCCGCGGCTGCGCCCGACCGCGGACCAGATGGCCGAGGCCGCAGCCGCGGCCTGACCCTGGCCGCGAGGACGACGGGCGGCCCGGAAGATCCGGCTGGTAGAGCGACAGCGGCGCCCGGAAAGGACGCGGGCGCCGCCCGGCAGTGGCGCCCCGCGGGGACCCGGCCCGGTAGACCGACAGCGGCGCCCGGAGGGCCGGGGCCGCCGCCAGGACGACAGCGGCGCCCGGGGGACCCGGGCGCCGCTGGTCGTTGTGCTGGTTACCGGCTGACCGATCCGGCCGGGATCGTCGCCTCGTCCTCGGCGGTCTTCGCCTCCGGGGCGGCCTTGGCGAGGTCGATCGTCGAGCGCAGCGTGATCTGCTTGAACAGCAGGGCCGCGATGACGCCGACCACCGCGATGGCCGCCGAGATCAGGAAGATGTGACCGGTCGCGTCGCCGTACGCGGCCCGCACGATGTGCTGCATCGCCGCCGGGAGCTCGGCCAGGTTGAGGCTGCTGGTGTCGCCGCCCGAGCTGGACGCCGGGACGCCGGCCGCCGCGAGCTGCGTGGTGATCGAGTCGGTGACCCGGTGGGCCAGGACCGCGCCGAGCACCGAGACGCCGATGGTGCCACCGAGTGAGCGGAAGAACGCCACCGTCGAGCTGGCCGCGCCGATGTCCTTGAGCTGCACCGAGTTCTGCACCGCGAGCACCAGGTTCTGCATCGACATGCCGACACCGATGCCGACCAGGGCCATGCCCACTCCGACGTACCAGAGGGGGGTTTGGTGGTCGATCACCGAGAGGGCCGCGAAGCCGGCCACCAGCACCAGCGTGCCCGCCACGATGTAGGGCTTGATCTTGCCGGAGTTGCTGATCATGCGGCCGGAGACGGTCGAGGAGACCAGCACGCCGGCCATCAGCGGGATGGTGAGCAGGCCGGCCTCGGTCGGGCTGTAGCCGCGGCCGATCTGGAAGTACTGGCCCAGGAAGACCGAGCCGCCGAACATCGCCATGCCGACCGCCAGGCTGGCCAGGATCGACAGGGCCGTGGTGCGCTGCTTGACGATCTCCAGCGGCACCACCGGCTCGGCCGCCCGGGACTCGACCCAGACCGCGAGCGCCAGCAGCACCAGGCCCGCGCCGACCATGGCGCCGGTCTGCCACGAGATCCAGTCGAACGAGCTGTCCACGAACGACACCCAGATCAGCAGGACGCTGACGCCGGCCGCGATGAGCGAGGCGCCCGCGTAGTCGATCTTCACGTTGTCCCGGCGGATCGTCGCCAGGTGCAGGGTGCGCTGGAGCACGACCAGGGCGATCACGGCGACCGGGGCACCGATGAAGAAGCACCAGCGCCAGCCCAGCCACGAGGTGTCGACGATCAGGCCGCCGAGCAGCGGGCCGCCGACGGTCGCCAGGGCGAGCACGCCGCCGAGGTAGCCGTTGTACCGGCCGCGCTCGCGGGGCGGGATCATCGCGGCGATCGCGACCTGGACCAGCGCCTGGACGCCGCCCATGCCGATGCCCTGGAACGCGCGGGCGGCGATGAGCTGACCCGCCGTCTGCGAGAAGCCGGCCACCACCGAGCCGGCGATGAACAGCACGATGGCCAGCTGGACCAGCAGCTTCTTGCTGTAGAGGTCGGCGAGCTTGCCCCAGATCGGGGTGGTGGCGGTCGCGGTGAGCAGGCTGGCCGTGACGACCCAGGTGTACTGCGTCTGGCTGCCGTTGAGCGAGCCGATGATCTTCGGCAGCGCGGTGGAGACGATGGTGGCGCTGGACATCGCGACGAACAGCACCAGCAGCAGGCCGCTGAGGGCCTCCATGATCTGGCGGTGGCTCATCGCGCCGGGTTCGGCGCGGGTGACGGTGGGTGCGCTCATCGCGCGACCTCCAGGTTTCGATCGGTACGGGTCAGCAGGTCGGTGGCGAAGCGCTGGAGCAGCCCCGAGAGCAGCGCGATGTCCTCGGGGCTCCAGTCGCGGAGGGCATCGGCGAGGCGCTCGTCCGCCAGGCGGTTGAACTCGTCGAGGGTGTGCAGCCCGCTCGGCGTGACGGTGAGCACGCTGGCGCGGCCGTCCCTCGGGTCGGCGGTGCGGGCGACCAGGCCGGAACGGACCAGGGCGGCGACGGCGCGGCTGACCGTCGAGGGGTCGAGGGCACAGCGGGCGGCCAGATCCTTCAGGTGGCACCCGCCGACCGGCTCGCCGCCGATGGCGTTGATCGTCGCCAGCACGCCGATGGTGCCGGTGGGCACCACGGTCTCGTGCCGGGCGGGCAGGTCGCTCTTGAACAAGCGGACGGCCTTGAGCAGGTCGCGAACGTTGGTGAGCAGCTCATGACGAGCCGCGGGGCCGGCGTCGTGGGCCATGTGCCACCTCCTCCAGTTGATTGCCACATACAACTATCTGCCTTTGTTGCCCACTGCGCAAGTTTGCTCATTGGGAAGTGAGTCACATCCTGGCTAGGCTCGACCCATGAGCACGACGACCGCCGAGGTGGGCCTCCGCGAGCGCAAGAAGGTGGCGACCCGGCAGGCCCTGCACGAGGCCGCGGTGCGCCTCGCGATCGCCCACGGCGCGGACAAGATCACGGTTGAGGCGGTCGCCGACGAGGCCGGGGTCTCCCGGCGCACGTTCTCCAACTACTTCGCCAGCAAGGAAGAGGCACTGCTGCACGGCGACCACCAGCGGATCGCGGTGCTGATCGGCATGATCGCGGCGCGGCCGGCCGGCGAGGGGCCGTGGCAGGCACTGACCGAGGCGGCCCGGGAGTTCTACCGGCAGGTCGGCGAGCTCGACCCGGCCTGGGTGGCCCAGACCCGGATGCTGCGCAGCCAGCCCGCGCTGCTGGCGCAGCAGCTCAACACCTTCGCGGCGGTGGAGCGCGAGCTGGCCGCCGCGGTCGCGGCCCGCTCGGACCAGCCCGACCCTTCGGGGGTACGCGCCCGGCTGACGGCCGCGACCTTCATGACCTCGCTGCGGGTGGCAGTGCACATCTGGCTCGACGCCCCGGCGGACACGTCCCTGCCGGACCTTGTCGACCGCGCGCTGGCCGAGGCCGGTCGCGGTTTCGCCTGAGCAGGCTGCTCGCGCCCGGCGCCGACACGGGGGCGCGGCGCCGAGAGTGGGGGCTCTCGACGCCGCGCGATGGGTGGAGGGTTCGGGGAAACCCTTCCGCGGGGACGGGCGGTCAGCCCTGGAAGGTGGCGAAGATCTTGCTGAACTCGAACGGGGTCTGGGCCACGTTCGTGCACTGGAACAGCGCGCCCGTGCAGGCGTTCCGGTCGCGGTTGGTCTCCCAGAAGGACACGAAGCCCAGGTGGTTCGCGTTGGCGAAGGCCACCAGGTCGCGGGCGTCGCTCTGGCCGAAGGTGCCGTTGTCGTCGTTCTTGCCCAGCATCGGGGTCACGCCGACCATCCGGAACGCCGCTGCGTCGCTGCCGCCGTAGATGGCCTTGAGCTGGTCCTTGGTGGACTTCACGGCCTGGATGGCCAGGTCGCCGTAGTCCTGCGCGGACCGGCCGTAGTCCATCGCCATGATGTTGACCAGGTTGAGGTCGACGCCGGCGTTCTTGGCCGACCGCACCACGTTGAGCCCGTCGGCGGTGAGGCCCTCCGGCAGCACCGGCAGGGTGAGCGAGATCTTCAGGCCCGGGTTGGCCCGCTGCAGGGCGGCCAGCGCGGTCGAGCGGCGGGCGATCGTGGTGGGGTCCGCGACGGCCGCGCCCTCGATGTCGAGGTCGATGTACTTCAGGTCGTACGCCGAGACGACCGCCTGGTACTCGGCCTGCAACGCCTTGACGTCGGTGCACGCCTGGGCGAGCTCGACGCCGGTCGCACCACCGAAGGACACCTTGACGTCACCGCCCGCCGCGCGCAGCGCCGTGATCTGGTCGCCGAACTGCTTGGCCCGCGGGTCGAAGGCGTTGAACCAGCTGGCCTTGCAACCGGCGCTGGTGACGAAGGCCAGGGTGTACGACTTTACGTTCCCGCTCGCGGCCAGCTGCGCCAGCGTGGTGCTGCCGTTGGACAACAGTCCCATGTCGACGTAGGGGGCGACCAGGACGTTGCCGGCGGGCGGAGCCGTGGTGGTCGGCGGCGTCTTGGTAGGAGCGGCGGTGGTCGGCGGCGTCTTGGTGGGAGCGGTGGTCGGGGCGGTGGTGGGAGCGGTGGTCGGGGCGGTGGTCGGGGCCGGGCCGCCGCCGGTGCAGGCGGCGCCGTTGATCGTGCAGCTGGTCGGTGCGCCGCTGCCGGCCACGATGAAGCCGAACTCGGCGGTGGCCCCGGCCGGGATCGAGGCGTTGTAACCCCGGTCCTTGGCGGTCGACGTGGTACCCGAAGTGGTGACCGCCGCGTCCCACGAGCTGCCGAGCTTGGCGCTCGCCGGCAGTGCGAAGGTCAGCTGCCAGCCGGTGACGGCCGAGCTGCCGGTGTTCCTGATCGTGTAGCGCGCCTGGTAGCCGGAGCCCCAGTCGGAGTCCTTGCTGAACGTAGCCGTCAGTCCGCCGGGGCCTGCGGTCGGAGTTGTGGCCGCGACCGCCGCGAGAGCACCCCCGCCTACAGCGAGTAACGCCGCTGTCAGATAGATGGAGAGGCGAAGACGGTTGCGTGCCATGGATGACTCCGTTCGCGGGGGACGCCGACGGCGTTGATCCTGACTCTGGGTGCATTAAAGAAAGAGGGGAAATTCCTTAAATCTGTCTCAAGCACGGGGCCGCGGCGTGGAGTGCGATGCACGGAGGGTAGGAATGCCGCAGTACGGTCGAACAGATCACCGACGCCGCTCAGGAGGCAGGGCATGCGCAAGACGATGGTGGACGTGCCGACCGAGGACGGGACCGCGGACGCGTACCTGGTGGTGCCGGAGGGCGACGGGCCGTTCCCGGGCGTGCTCTTCTTCATGGACGCCTTCGGGCTGCGGCCGCGGCTCCACGAGATGGCCGAGCGGATCGCGGAACGGGGATACGCCGTCCTGGCGCCCAATCTCTTCTACCGCAGCGCCCGGTCGCCGGTCGCCGACACCTCGAACCTGGCCGACCCGGAGGAGCGGGGGAAGGTCTTCGGCCGGCTCATGCCGATGATGCAGCAGCTGGACACCGCCGCGATCACCCGGGACACCCGGGCCTACCTCGATTTCCTGGCCGCCCAGGACGGTGTCTCGGCCGGTCCGGACGCCATCGTCGGCTACTGCATGGGCGGCCTGAACGCGCTCAAGGCGATCACGGCGTACCCGGAGCGGATCGTCGCGCTGGCCAGCTTCCACGGCGCCCGGCTGGCCACCGAGGAGCCGGACAGCCCGCACCTGCAGGTGGGCCGGATTAAGGGCGAGGTGTACTTCGCGCACGCGGACCACGACCACACGATGCCGCAGGAGCAGATCGACCGGCTCGAGGCGGCCCTGGACGCGGCGGACGTGCGGTTCCGGTCGGAGATCTATCCCGGTGCCGAGCACGGCTTCACCATGGCCGACACCGCCGCCTACTCCGCCGAGGCCGAGAAGCGGCACTGGGAGAAGCTCTTCGAGCTGCTCGACAGCACCCTGCCCACCCCGGCCCGCTGACGATCAGTCGTCGTCCAGCAGGCCCGGGAAGTAACGGCGCAACGCCACCACGTCGTACACCTGACGGATCCCGCTGATGGCGCCGTCGGCGACCGTGACGAACTCGGCGATGCGGACGGTCCCGAAGGGGGCGACGCAGTCGTAGACGAGCGCGGCGCGGTCGTCGACGCAGGTGGTCGACACGACGGTGACCGAGTCGGCGAACGCCGCGATCCGGTCCAGCGTCTGCACCAGCTCCTCGTCGTCGACCGGCACGTCCAGGTTCCACTCGATCTCGGCGTCGCCGGCGATCACCCGGCGTGCCGCCCGGGGGTCACAGTTGATCCAGGACTGCGCGTAGAAGGCGACGACCTCCGCCGTACCCGACATCGAAACTCCTTCGTCAGCACAGCGGCCGCCGCCCGGCAGGGCAGCGGCCGCTGGTCATCTTATGGTCAGCCGTTCAGCATCGAGGCACCGCTGACGAAGGTGTAACCCTGCGCCTTGATGCCCGTGACCAGGTCCTTCAGGTGATCCGTGCCCAGGTACGGGTGGTAGAAGAAGCTCGCCACCCCGTCGCGGACGACCAGGTTGCGGCCGGCCGAGGCGATCAGGTCGGCGGGCAGCCGGGCCGGGTGGTTGTTGAACGCCTCGGGCTCGACGTTGCCGATGTTCTCGGGGATGACCACCGAGCCGTAGACGTCGCGGACGGTGTACGGGAAGAACTGCCCGAACTGCCGCTTGTAGTCGAACTTCGCCCCGGTGAGCACGCCCGGGAAGTACAGGCCGCGGTCGTAGCGCTTGCCCATGACCGAGTTGACCGTCTGGTAGTCGACGGCGCTGCCGGCGTAGTGCGGGAACTCGAAGACACTGGGCACACCCAGGCCGGCCAGGGCGAAGGTCAGGCCCGAGGCGGCGATCCGGCTGGCCGCCCACGCGGCGGAGTCACCGGGTACGGGCCCGTCGTAGATGACGCTGTTGTTCGCGTCCACGTGCGCCGAGTAGAACTCGAAGTCGTTCGCGCTCTCGCCGTCGTACGGGTTGGCCACGCTGCCGAACTGGTGGGTGTAGCCGTGCATGAGCAGGGTGCCGCCGCGCTGCTGCATGTACTTCAGCGCCGCCACCACCTTGGGCTTCTGCACCAGGGTGTAGTCCTGGGCCTTGCCACCGTTCTGCACGCCCAGCGGGTCGCGGTAGCGCGGGTAGACAGCGACGCTGAACGGCACCTTCTGCGCGTACAGGTAGTCGGCGATCGCGCGCAGCTCGGCCGGGTCGGAGTCCGGGCCGACGTCCTCGATGCGGGCCAGCGCGCGGTGCCGGTCCCGGGAGACGCCGGTGTCGCCGAGGGAGTCGAAGAGCAGGTCGGCGAAGGCCAGGTAGCGGTCGTCGTGGGTCACGTACGCGAACGGGATCTCGCCCACGTAGGTGAGGTTGCCCGACTGCACGGCCCACGGGAAGGTGGTGCCGTCCGGGCGTACCGCTGTGGCCAGGGTCTTGACCTTGGTGGCGTCGGTGATGCCCAGGTTCATGATCCCGGACTTGTCGGTGGTGTCCCGGGTCAGCTTGCGGCCCTTGTACTCCACTTCGGCCACCGCGGCGAAGTCGAACGCGCCACTGGTGAAGCCGCGGGTGGCGGCGAAGTTGGCGTCCCGGGCGGCCAGCTGCCAGATGTTGTCGAAGACCCAGGTCACCGGCTTGGTGGTGGCGGTGACGTCGTCCAGGAAAGCGGTCGGCAGCGGCTCGTCGTAGGTCGACCCGAGGTAGATCACCGCGGTGTACGCGGACAGGTCGCCGGCCCGGTAGCCGGCCACCGGCGCGGCGGTCCAGGAGCCGAAGTGCGAGCTCAGGTTGGCCGTCTGAGTCGCGTAGACCTCACCCATCCAGCCGTAGTCGCCGGTGGTGTCGTAGAGGACGAGCGTCTTGGCGGTGCCACCGCCGGGGGCGGCCTTGCCGGACTTCGCGGCGATCGACGTGGTGGCGGCGGTCCGCACGGCGGCGTCGGCGTTGACCACACCGACCCCGAGGGCGGCGGTCGCCGTGACGGCGACGCCGGCACCGAGCAGGGCGCGGCGGGAGAGCTTGGACATACGCATCAGAAAGACGCTCCGAACGTGGCGGTGGTGGCGGTGGCGACACCGGTGGGCATGGGGGACGGTGCCGGGGCGAGGCCGAGCAGGGCCGCGGTGGCCTGGGCGGTACGGGCGGCGGCGAGCCCGTCGCCGTACGGGTTGCCGCCGGCGGTCATCGCGTCGCGGCGGACCTTGCTGTCGAGCAGCGCCGACGCCTCGTCGACGATGAGGTCGGTGTCGGAGCCGACCAGCTTGGCGCAGCCGGCGTGCAGGGACTCGACCCGTTCGGTGACGTCGCGCAGCACCAGCGCCGGTACGCCGAACGACGGCGCCTCCTCCTGGATGCCGCCGGAGTCGGTGAGCACCAGGTACGCCTCGGAGAGCAGCCGGGACAGGTCGGGGTACGGCAGCGGGTCGGTGACCGTGACCCGTTCGATGCCGCCGAGCCCGGCCTCCACCTGGGCCCGGACGGCCGGGTTGGGGTGGCTGGGCAGGATCACGTCGATGTCGGCGTACCGCTCGACCAGCCGGCGGACCGCGGCCAGGATGCGGTCCAGCGGCGCGCCCCACGACTCGCGCC
>NZ_JBEZGQ010000121.1:0-13611 GCF_040650095.1 Actinoplanes sp. NPDC048791
CCGGCCCGCTCATGGGTACGCCGGGCGATCTCCCGCAGCCCCGCCGGACCGTGATAAACCGCGTACATGCTCGCCATCACCGCCAGCAGAACCTGCGCGGTGCAGATGTTGCTCGTCGCCCGCTCCCGCCGGATGTGCTGCTCACGCGTCTGCAACGCCAGCCGGTAAGCCGGAGCGCCGTCCGCGTCCCGCGACACCCCGACCAGCCGGCCCGGCAACGAACGCTCCAGCCCGGCGCGCACGGCCAGGTAACCGGCGTGCGGGCCACCGAAGCCCAGCGGTACGCCGAAACGCTGCGTCGTGCCCGCCGCGATGTCCGCCCCGATCTCGCCCGGCGCCCGCAGCAGCGTCAGCGCCAGCAGATCCGCCGCCACCGTCACCAGCGCACCCACCGCGTGCGCCGCCTCGACCAGCGCCGCGTGATCCCGCACCGCACCCGAAGCACCCGGATACTGCAGGTGCAGCCCGAAGAACTCCGCCGGCAGCTCGCCACCGGCGTCCAGGTCGGCCAGGACGATCTCGATACCCAGCGGTTCAGCCCGGGTCCGCAGGATCGCCAGCGTCTGCGGCAGCGTGTCCGCGTCGACCACGTACACCGGGCTCTTGCTCCTGCTCGACCGGCGGGCCAGCGTCATCGCCTCGGCCACCGCCGTGCCCTCGTCCAGCATCGACGCGTTCGCCGTGGTCAGACCGGTCAGATCGGTCACCATCGTCTGGAAGTTCAGCAACGCCTCCAGCCGGCCCTGACTGATCTCCGGCTGATACGGCGTGTACGCCGTGTACCAGGCCGGATTCTCCAGCACGTTGCGCCGGACCACCGCCGGGGTGAACGTGCCGTAGTAACCGAGACCGATCATCGAGGTCGCCACCGTGTTACGGCCCGCGATCTCCCGCAGCTCCGCGATCGCCTCCTCCTCGGAAGCGGCAGCCGGCAGCTCCAGCGACCCGTGCCAGCGGATCACCTCCGGAATCGCGGCATCCATCAGCGCTTCGAGGGAGGCATACCCGATCGCCTTGAGCATCTGGGTCTGCGCATCGGCATCCGGGCCGATGTGGCGGTCAGCGAACGTCATAGCGGCTCCTGCGGGGAGAAAGAGGTCGACGGCAGCAACCTCCCCCTCTGTCATACCCACAGGGCACTTCAGAGTCGCCTACCTACGCGGTCCTTTTGCCTGAGAGGTTCCGGGGAGGATTTGCCCCTTCGGCGCCACCGAGATGGTCTCTCCCGCGCGGTGTACGGCTGCTACGAACCTACCAGCGCGCACGTTTCGATCATGTGTCCCTAGGGTGTGGTGTGTGACCTACTCCGCGGCGCCAGACCGCTACGACACCATGACCTACCGCCGCGCCGGGCGCAGCGGGCTCAAGCTGCCCGCCATCAGCCTCGGCCTGTGGCACAACTTCGGCGACGCCCGCCCGATCGAACGCCAGCGCGACATCACCCGCCGCGCCTTCGACCTCGGCGTCACCCACTTCGACCTGGCCAACAACTACGGCCCGCCGCCCGGCAGCGCCGAGGAGAACTTCGGCCGCATCCTGGCCACCGACTTCCGCCACCACCGCGACGAGCTCGTCGTCTCCACCAAAGCCGGCTACCACATGTGGAACGGCCCCTACGGTGAGTGGGGCTCCCGCAAATACCTGGTCTCGTCGCTGGACCAGTCCCTGCGCCGCCTCGGCCTCGACTACGTCGACATCTTCTACCACCACCGCCCCGACCCGGACACCCCGCTCGAAGAGACCATGGGCGCCCTCGACGCCGTCGTCCGCTCCGGCAAGGCCCTCTACGTCGGCATCAGCAACTACAACGCCGAACAGACCGCCCGCGCCGCCGCCATCCTGCAGGAACTCGGCACCCCCCTGCTGATCCACCAGCCGTCCTACTCCATCCTCAACCGCTGGATCGAGAAGGACCACCTGCTCGACACGCTCGAAGCCGTCGGCGCCGGCTGCATCGCCTTCAGCCCCCTCCAGCAGGGCCTGCTCACCGACCGCTACCTCGGCGGCATCCCCGACGACTCCCGCGTACGCACCAGCGTCTTCCTCAACGAGAGCGACCTGGACAAGCCCACCATGGGCCGCATCCACAACCTCAACGACATCGCCAAGCGCCGCGGGCAGTCCCTGGCCCAGATGGCCCTCGCCTGGGCCCTGCGCGACCAGCGGATGACCAGCCTGATCATCGGGGCCAGCAGCGTCGAACAGCTCGAGACCAACGTCGCCGCCCTGGACAAGCTCGACCTCAGCGACGACGAACTGCAGGCGATCGACGGCACCAGCCTGGACCTGTGACCACCCTCGTCACCGAACACACGATCCTCGCGGTCGTGGTCGGCTCCCGCGCGTACGGCCTGGCCGGTCCGGGCTCCGACCACGACCGGCGAGGCGTGTACGCCGCCCCCACCGCGATGTTCTGGCACCTCGACAAGCCACCGACCCACCTCGACGGCCCGGCCGAGGAACAGTTCTCCTGGGAACTCGAACGCTTCTGCACCCTGGCCCTCCAGGGCAACCCGACCGTGCTCGAAGTGCTCTGGTCACCCCTGATCACCGCGGTCACCGCCGACGGCGAACACCTGCTGGCCACCCGCCAGGCGTTCCTGTCCCGGCGCGTCGCCGACACGTACGGCGCGTACGCCCGGGACCAGCTCAAACGCGTCGACTCCCGGCGCCGGCGCACGGGCGGGACCAACCACAAACAGGCCATGCACATGATCCGGCTGCTGCTGGCCGGCGCCCACGTGCTGCGGACCGGCGAGGTACTCGTCGACGTGTCACCGCTGCGCGAACGCCTGCTGGCCGTCAAGAGCGGCGACGTGCCGTGGGAATCGGTGACCGCATGGGCCGGCGAACTGCTGGCCGACCTGGACGAGGCGGCCGCGCGGACCGCCCTGCCCGAGACGCCGGACCGGGCCGCCGTCGACGCGCTGCTCTACGCCGTACGGGAAAGGGGTCTGCCATGACCATCGACGTGCCGAACTGGGCCGGCCAGGTCGCCGCCGACCTGCCCTACCCCCTGATCTTCGCGACCGTGAGCGGCGCCCACCTGTACGGCTTCGCGTCGGCCAACTCGGACCTGGATCTGCGCGCCGCCCACCTGCTGCCGGCGGCCGAGGTCGTCGGCCTGCGCACCGGCCCGGAGACCTTGCAGTCCGACGGCTGGCGCGACGGCGTCGAACTCGACGTGGTCAGCCACGACCTGCTCAAGTTCGCCCGCCTGCTCACCGGCCGCAACGGCTACGTGCTGGAACAGCTGCTGTCCCCGCTGGTGGTCACCACCTCCCCGGTGCACAAAGAACTGAAGGCGCTGGCCCCGGCGCTGATCACCCGCCATCACGCCCACCACTACCTGGGCTTCGCGGCGACCCAGGAACGGCTCTTCGACCGCACCGGCGAGCTCAAGCCGGCGCTGTACACGCTGCGGGTGCTGCTCACCGGGGTGCACCTCATGCGGACCGGCGAGCTGGAGACGGATCTGGGCCTGCTGGGCACCGGCCTGGCGTACGTGCCGGAGCTGATCGGCCGCAAGCGCGAGGCGGAGCACGGCCCGTTCCCCTCGGCGGTCCGGGCCGATCTGGCGCGCGACATCCCCCGGCTGCGAGGCGACCTGGAAGCGGCCCGGGACGCTTCTGTGCTGCCGGAGCAGGCCGACCGGGACGCTGTTGAGGCGTTGCACCAGCTGGTCGTCCGTACCCGCCTTTCTTAGTTTCGTTGTCCGCCGCAGGCGGTCGTTTCTGTGTTTGGTGCGGCGTGCCGCACTGCGCCTAAGCATCCTAGGACTCTAGGAGTTATCCCTCAGCGGGGTCGGCGGTCTACCCTGGTCCCATGCCCACCACCGCGCCCGACGCCCCGGCGGTCCACCTCGCCCGGCCGCACCGGCCGGTGCTCGTGGCAGGCACCCTCGGCGAGCTGACCGGCCCGGCCCACGGACTGGTCGAACTACCGCTGCGGCTGTGGTGGAATCCGGTGCGCACGTTCGACCTGGACCAGCCGACCATGCTGCTGTGGATGTACGAGAACGTGCTGCGTGAGGCGGTGCGGGTGGACGAGCTGCGTAGTTATTTGCACGGGCCGACGTTGGTGCGGGTCTGGGCGGAGCTCAACCTGCCTCGGGGGGTGCGGGCGGCTTGGGAGGCCCGGCACCCGATGCTGCGCCGGGTCGCTACCGCCTGAGTTCAGAACCCCATGGTCTTTCGGATCTCCTCGGCCGAGATCTCCACGCCGCGGGCCGCCTCCTGACGACGGATGTGCTCCACGATGTCGTCCTCGGTCGGTCCGGCGAGGTAGCTGTAGGATGCCACGGAGACGCCCTCACAGACCTGCCGCGGGTCGTCCGCGGCGGCCTGCGGATCCAGTTCCCGCGCCGACCGGGAACCCATCGAGAAGATGGCGAATCCCGGCTTGCACCGGTAGCCGATGTCGATCGGTTCACACTCATGGCCCTTGGCGGCAAGATCGGCCACCACGTCGTCCATGAAGCGGTAGGTCAGCTGCACGCCGTCGAAGAACACCTCTTCCCCGCCGTCACCGGAGTACGCGATCTCCACGATCTCGACGGTGTCGTCCGCCTGGTAGGACAGGACGAGCCGAGGACTGGTGTGGTACACCGCTTTGCTGCCTCGGCCGGGATGCACGGGTGGACCCAGCCGATCCTCGACCACTTGGCGGCTCTCGCCGACTTTGGCCAGGGCGACGCCTTCACCGGCAATGATCTCCATGCGGCGCATGATGCCACGACCCACCGAACCCGGCCGGTCGCGGTGGCGCCGCCGGGCAGATCCGCTAGCGTCGCCGGGGTGAGCGGGAACATCGACGACTTCTACCGTGACGTCGCCACCATCGCCCTGACCGTCGGGGAGAAGCACGGTTTTGTGCTCGGCGGCGGTGTCGCCTGGCTGGTCAACGGCCTGGTGCAGCGCCCGACCGAGGACATCGACCTGTTCACCGACACCGCCGGCGCCGTCGAGGCCGCCGCCGGGCAGGTCACCGCCGCCCTCACCGAGGCCGGCTATCAGGTGTTCCGTGAGGTCGCCGACGAGCTCTTCGAGGGCATGGACGACGACCTGCGCGAATACCACGTGGCCGACGGCACCCGCGCCCTGCGGCTGACCCTGACCCGGCTGGAACGCAGCCGGGCCCCGGTGGTCATGGACGTGGGCCCGGTGATGCACCTGGACGACCTGGTCGCGTCCAAGGTCGCGGCGCTGGTCAACCGGCGGGAGGTGCGCGACTACATCGACGTGGCGGCGGCGCTGGAGCGGTATTCGCTCGCGCGGGTGCTGGAGCTGGCCCGGGCGCTGGACCCCGGGCTGGACGACGACGAGGTGGCCGACGCGGGACGGTATCTGGACCGGCTGGATGACGCCCGCTTCGCCGTCTACGGGCTCAGCCCCGAGCAGGTCCGGGTGGTACGGGAGCGGCTGACGGCCTGGCCCCGATGAAGGGTTGACGTCGCCGGAGGTAGTAGACGAAACCCTCCCAATCCGGTTCCGCGTGGTCCGGGCGCATGCCCGCCGCCGCGGCGCATCGCACACTGGCCACATTGTCCGGCTCGACACCGGCCGCGAACAGCATCACGTCAGCCACCTCCGGCGCGGCCATGACCGCCAGCAGCGCCGCCGTCCCGATGCCCTGCCGCCACCGCCGCGGGTCCACGACGTACGCCAGCCCCATGCTCAGGCCCGGCTCCACCGCCTCGATCACCGCGCCGTCCGGGCCCTCCGAATACCGGCACCAGCGGTCGTACACCTCACCGCCGATGTTCGCGACCACCGCCCCGGACGAGTCGTACGCCACCCAGGAGTGGTCGCGCAGCACCCGTCGGCCCCGGAATGTCTCGCCCAGGCCCGTGCCGGCCAGCTCCAGGTTCCGGACCGGCCACTGCGGGCCGCCCAGCCGCCGGACCACCTCCGGGTGTTCGAACCAGGGCTGTACGGCGGGCAGCAACTCCCGGGTGAACGGGGCCAGCACGACGTCCATGGTCTTTAGTGTGCGCGCGAGGCGCCCGTCCGAATACCGCCAGACCAGCGGGCGGCCGGCGCAGCAGGATGAGGTCATGACGACGACCATCGCGTACCGGATCAGTGCCCTCTCCCCCGCCGTGCTCGACGAGGCCCGGGCCGGGAGAGCGGCCGAGCGGCACTGTGCGGGCGGGGGTGAGCCGCTGCGGTGCTGCCTGCGTGACGCGGCCGCTGGTGAGGGACTTCTGCTGTTCAACTACGAGCCGCCGCTGCCCGTTTCGCCGTACCGGGAGAAGGGTGCGGTGTTCGCCCACGCCGCACCCTGCGGCGGGCCGGCGGACGACCTGCCCTATCCGGGTGACTGGTACGGCCGTCCGCAGGTGCTGCGGGCCTACGACAGCGCCGGGCGGATCCATCCGGCCAGCCGGCAGCACGACGGTGGTGATCCGGTGGCGGCGGTCACCGCCGTGCTGGCCGAGCCGGGTGTGGTCCTGGTGCACAGCCGCAACGTGGTCTACGGCTGCTACATGTTCAGCGTGCTGCCTACGGGTGCAGCGTCGCGGTGACGTCGTCCACGTCGAAGGTGGTCACGCCGCCGCCCGCGGACTCGCTGCTGAGGAAGGTGATGGTGGCGGTGCGCTCGGTGGCCGCGACGGAGGCCACGGCGCTGTACTGCTGCCAGTCGGTCCGCATGTCGAAGGCGAACGAGAAGCGGGTCTTGGGCGGCTCGCCGGACACGCCGAGGCCCATGTTGAGGTAGTCGCCGCGGGTGGTCTCGGTGGAGCCGGCCCGGGCGAAGAACTTCACGTCGAGGCCGCAGCCGGCCGGGATCGTCACCGTGGAGCGCAGCAGGTCGGTGCGGGTGACGTCGAGACCGGCGAAGGTCGCGTACGCCCGGCCGGTGTGCGCCGGACGCTCCGGCGTGCCCAGCACCACCATGCGGGGGCCGGCGGTCCAGCCCGCCGTCCCGCGCTCGAAGCTGGGGTTGACCTGCACCTGCGCTGTGCAGGGGGCGGGTGCGGGCGTTGTCGGGGCCTGGGCGCCGCCGGTGGTGACCACGAGGGCGGCGGCGAGGACGACGAGGACTTTCACGGGACCTCCGAAGATCAGTGGCATTGAGCAGTGTCGATACATTCTGCAACCGATCGGCAACCTGGTGTGTCCCGTTCCGCACCCGGCGGGGCGCAATCTCTGTCGTGCGAGGCCACCACCGCACCAGAGGAGCTCCCGGAATGCGCCTTCGAATCGGTTCCACCATCGCCGTCGTCGCCGCCGTCATCGGCCTCGCGGGCAGCGTCGCCGGCCCGATCTACTCGGCGTTCGGCGTCTAGCGGATCGGCCGCAACTCCACAGCAGGGTCCCCTTCCGTGGCCGGGCGCGCGTCGCGCCCGGCCCCCGTGGTGGGGAAAGCGCGGCGGGTTTGGGGGGGGGGATCAATACGCTCAACCACCCCCCGCCCCGCACCCCCCAACCCCCCCCCCGCGGAGATGCCTTCCAGAGCTGGGTGAGCGAGCAGGGACTGACGCTCTACCCGCACCAGGAGGAGGCGCTCATCGAGATCGCCACCGGGGCGAACGTCATCCTCAACACCCCCACCGGCTCGGGCAAGAGCCTGGTCGCCACCGGCGCGCACTTCGCCGCCCTGGCCGACAAGCGCACCACCTTCTACACCGCGCCGATCAAGGCGCTGGTCAGTGAGAAGTTCTTCGCCCTGTGCGCGGTCTTCGGCGCGCACAACGTCGGCATGCTCACCGGCGACGCCAGCGTCAACGCGGACGCCCCGATCATCTGCTGCACCGCGGAGATCCTGGCCAACCTGGCGCTGCGCGAGGGCGCCGACGCCGACGTCGGCCAGGTCGTCATGGACGAGTTCCACTTCTACGCCGAGCCCGACCGGGGCTGGGCCTGGCAGGTGCCGCTGATCGAGCTGCCGCAGGCCCAGTTCATCCTGATGTCGGCGACCCTGGGCGACACCACCCGCTTCGTCGACGACCTGAGCCGGCGCACCGGCCGGCCCACGGCCGTGGTCAGCAACACCGAGCGGCCGGTCCCGCTGGTCTTCCAGTACGCGATGACCCCGCTGCACGAGACCATCGAGGAGCTGCTGACCACCCGGCAGGCCCCGGTCTACATCGTGCACTTCACCCAGGCCGCCGCCCTGGAACGCGCCCAGTCGCTGATGAGCATCAACATGTGCACCCGGGCCGAGAAGGACGCGATCGCCGCGGCCATCGGCAGTTTCCGGTTCACCGCCGGTTTCGGGCGCACCCTGAGCCGGCTGGTGCGCCACGGCATCGGCGTGCACCACGCCGGCATGCTGCCCAAGTACCGCCGGCTGGTCGAGACCCTCGCGCAGGCGGGCCTGCTCAAGGTCATCTGCGGTACGGACACCCTCGGCGTCGGCATCAACGTGCCCATCCGGACCGTGCTGTTCACCGGCCTGAGCAAGTACGACGGGGTCCGTACCCGGCTGCTCAAGGCCCGCGAGTTCCACCAGATCGCCGGGCGGGCCGGGCGGGCCGGCTACGACACCCTGGGCACGGTCATCGTGCAGGCCCCCGAGCACGTCATCGACAACGAGCGGATGCTGGCCAAGGCCGGCGACGACCCGAAGAAGCGCCGCAAGGTGGTCCGCAAGAAGCCGCCGGAGGGCACCATCGGCTGGGGCCAGCCGACCTTCGACCGGCTGGTGGCGGCCGACCCGGAGCCGCTGACCTCGTCGTTCCAGGTGTCGCACGCGATGCTGCTCAACGTGCTGGTCCGCGGCGGCGACCCGTTCGCGGCGATGCGGCACCTGCTCACCGACAACCACGAGGAGCCGGCCGCCCAGCGCCGGCACATCCGCCGGGCCCTGGCCATCGCCCGGGCGCTGCTGGCCGGTGGGGTCATCGAGCGGGTCGAGACCGACGACGGCATCCGCTACCGCCTCACCGAGGACCTGCAGATCGACTTCGCGCTCAACCAGGCGCTGTCGCCGTTCGCGCTGGCCTGCCTGGAACTGCTCGACCGGGAGTCGCCGGAGTATCCGCTGGACGTGGTCTCGGTCATCGAGGCGACCCTGGAGGACCCGCGCCAGGTGCTGTCCGCGCAGCAGTTCAAGGCCAAGGGCGAGGCCGTCAACGCGATGAAGGCCGAGGGCATCGAGTACGACCAGCGGATGGAGCTGCTCGAGGAGGTCACCTACCCCAAGCCGCTGCTGCCGCTGCTGGAGGGCGCGTACGAGACGTACCGGGGCGGGCACCCGTGGGTCGCCGACTACGAGATCAAGCCCAAGGCCGTGGTCCGCGACATGTACGAACGCGCGATGACCTTCACCGAGTACGTCTCGTTCTACGGCCTGTCCCGTTCCGAGGGCCTGGTCCTGCGGTATCTCGCCGACGCGTTCCGGGCGCTGCGCCAGACTGTGCCCGAGGACGCCCGCACCGAGGAGCTCACCGATCTGATCGAGTGGCTGGGCGAGCTGGTCCGCCAGGTCGACTCCAGCCTGCTCGACGAGTGGGAGCGGCTGCGCAACCCGGGCGCCGAGATCGTCGAGGTGTCGCCGCTGGACGACAAGCCGCCGGCGGTCACCCGCAACGTGCGGGCGTTCCGGGTGCTGGTGCGCAACGCGATGTTCCGCCGGGTCGAGCTGTTCGCCCTGCGCCGGGCCGAGGACCTGGGCGAGCTGGACGCCGAGTCGGGCTGGAACACCGATCGCTGGATCGAGGCCCTGGAGGACTACTACGCCGAGTATCCGGTGGTCGGCACCGGTCCCTCGGCGCGCGGGCCGGCGCTGCTGCACATCGAGACCA
Organism: Actinoplanes sp. NPDC048791; assembly: GCF_040650095.1. Lineage (NCBI taxonomy): Bacteria > Bacillati > Actinomycetota > Actinomycetes > Micromonosporales > Micromonosporaceae > Actinoplanes > Actinoplanes sp. NPDC048791. The sequence goes on from NZ_JBEZGQ010000121.1 coordinate 9,752, forward strand.
CGCCCACGGTGTGGAAGGTGCGGCAGGTCTTCGAGGACCCCGAGGGCGACCACGACTGGGGCATCGAGGCCGAGGTCGACCTGGCGGCCAGCGACGAGCTCGGCGCCGCGGCGATCCGGATCACGGCGGTGGGCCCGCACTGAGCGACGGCGGGTCGGCGCCGGCCCCCGCGGGCAGGCGCAGCGGCAGGCTCACGGTGAAGGTGGTGCCGTTGCCGGGTTCGCTGGTGACCTCGATGTAGCCGTCGTGGTCGCGGACGATCCGCTGGGCGATGGACAGGCCCAGCCCGGTGCCGCCGGTCTGCCGGGCCCGGGACGGGTCGGCCCGCCAGAACCGGTTGAACACCAGGCGCTCCTCCCCCGGTTTGAGACCGACGCCGTGGTCGCGCACGGTGACCGCCACGGCCGCCTCGTCGGTGGCCAGCGTGACCTCCACCGGCCGGCCCTCGCCGTGCTCGACGGCGTTGCCGACCAGGTTGCGCAGCACCCGCTCGATGCGGCGCGGGTCGACCTCGGCGATGACCGGGGTGTCGGGCAGCCGCAGCTCGATGCTGACGCCGACCCGCTCGGCCAGCCCGGCGAGGCGCTCCGCGACCCGCTCGACGATCGGCACCAGGTCGGTGTGCTCGGCGTCGAGGGCGGCGAAGCCCGCGTCGAACCGGCTGATCTCCAGCAGGTCGGTGAGCAGGCTCTCGAACCGGTCCAGTTCCGCCTGCAGCAGCTCGGCGCTGCGCGCCACCGCCGGGTCGAACTCCTCGCGCTCGGAGAAGATCAGGTCGGCGGCCATCCGGACGGTGGTGAGCGGGGTGCGCAGCTCGTGCGAGACGTCGGAGGTGAAACGCCGCTGCAACCGGGACATCTCCTCCAGCCGGACGATCTGCCGCTGGAGGTTGGCCGCCATCTGGTTGAAGGAGGCGGCCAGCAGGGCCAGGTCGTCCTCGCCGTCGACCTTCATGCGCTGGTCGAGCAGGCCGGCCGAGAGCCGCTGGGCGGTGCGGGCGGCGACCCGTACCGGCGTGACGACCATCCGGGTGACCAGCCAGGCGACGATCCCCAGCAGGATGACCAGGGCCAGCCCGGTGACCAGCACCGTGGTGCGGATCTGGTTGGCCGCCCGGTCCTCGGTGGTCAGCGGCACGAGGTAGTAGAGCTCGACGTGGCCGAAGCTGGTGGGCACCGGGGAGCCGTACACCAGGTATTTGGTCCGCGTCCCGGCCACCTCGAGGGTGCGGATCTGCTGGGCCACCTGCTCGGAATCGGCCACCAGGCGCACCATGTCGCGGGTGATCAGCGGCTCGGTCTCGACCGTGATCGAGGAGTCCGGCTTGATGTCGGGGATGGTGTCGGCCCGCAACGAGACGATCGCGCCGCCGCTCTCGGTGGAGTCGCCGTCGGCCAGCCGGTCGACCGTGGCGCTGATGGTCGCCGGCAGCTCCTGGTCGCGCACCTGACGGTGGACGGAGAGCTGCTGGTAGGCGTACTCCACCTTGCCCTGCATCTGCGCCTGGACCTCGTCCTCGGCCCGGTCCAGCAGGATCTGGGTGCTGCGGTCGGCGATGAACCAGCCGAAACCGCCGACCAGCAGGCTGGAGGTCACCAGGGTCAGGGTCACCACGCGCAGGTGCAGCGAGCGGCGCCAGGCGCGGCGGGCGGGTGCGGACAGCCGGAGGCCGTGGCGCACGCCGATGCGCCACTGCCGCCGCACCACCCTCAGGGTGCGGCGGATGGGCATCGGTAACCAGGCGGGAGCATGCATCTCGGGGGCAAGGTTAGCCCCTGGGAGCCCCTATCCGGTGCCCGCCTTGTAACCGACACCGCGCACCGTAAGGATGATCTCCGGTCGCTCGGGGTCCGGCTCGATCTTGGCGCGCAGCCGCTGGACGTGCACGTTGACCAGCCGGGTGTCGGCCGCGTGCCGGTAACCCCAGACCTGCTCCAGCAGGACCTCGCGGGTGAAGACCTGCCGCGGTTTGCGGGCGAGGGCGACCAGCAGGTCGAACTCGAGCGGCGTCAGCTTCACCTCCTCGCCGTCGCGGGAGACGGTGTGCGCGGGCACGTCGATGGTGATCTGGTTGCCGGGCGGTCCGATGGTGAGCATCTCGGGCGCGGCGTCCTCGCCCCGGCGCAGCCGGGCGCGCATCCGCGCGACCAGCTCCTTGGGCTTGAACGGCTTGACCACGTAGTCGTCGGCGCCGGACTCGAGGCCGAGCACCACGTCGACCGTGTCGCTCTTGGCGGTCAGCATGACGATCGGGATGCCGGACTCGGTGCGGATCGCCCGCGCCACGTCGATGCCGCTCATGCCGGGCAGCATCAGGTCGAGCAGGACGATGTCGGGCCGGCTCTCCCGGAACGCCGCCAGTGCGCGCTCGCCGTCGGCGACGAAGGAGGGCAGGAAACCTTCGCTGCGCAGGACGATGCCGAGCATCTCGGCCAGCGCTGGGTCGTCATCGACGACGAGTACCCGGGCTCTCATGCGATCCAATATTGCACTGTCCCCTTCAGGCCCGTGTGACCGCCCGGCGATCATGCGCCGGCGGTGCTGCTGATCATGGCCCGCCGGCGCCCGAAAATCCAGGCTATGAGAAGAGCGCGCGGCCCCAGAAGTCCGCCGGTCCGGTCACGCCGGGGGGGCAGGCGAACAGCGCCTGGGAGACCGGTTTGAGGTACTCGTTCATCTCGTCCGTCCGCGACAGGTTGCGCTGGATCGGCACGAACTGCTTGCGGGGGTCACGCTGGTACGCGATGAAGAACAGTCCCGCGTCGAGCCGGCCCAGCCCGTCCGAGCCGTCCACGAAGTTGTAGCCGCGGCGCAGCAGCCGGGCGCCGCCGTTCGACTTCGGGTGGGCCAGCCGGACGTGAGAGTTCACGGCCAGCACCGGCTCACCGTCGGCGCCGCGCGCGTCGAGATCGGGCTCCTCGAACTCGCCGGTCTTGCCCAGCGGCGCGCCGGAGCCCTTGCGCCGGCCCACGATCATCTCCTGCTCGGCCAGCGAGGAGCGGTCCCAGGTCTCGACGATCATCCGGATCTTGCGGCTCACCAGGTACGACCCGCCGGTCATCCAGTCGGGCCCGTCGCCCGGCTGCACCCACAGGTGGTCGCGCAGCAGCTCGGTCTCCTCGAGCTTGAGGTTGGCGGTGCCGTCCTTGAAACCGAACAGGTTGCGCGGGGTCGCCTGCGTCGTGGACGTCGACGACGTACGCCCGAAGCCCAGCTGCGACCAGCGCACGCTGACCACGCCCATGCCGATCCGGGCCAGGTTGCGGATCGCGTGCACGGCCACCTGCGGGTCGTTGGCGCACGCCTGCACGCACAGGTCACCGCCGGAGATGCTGTCGTCCAGCCGGTCGCCCGGGAAGTGCGGCAGGTCGGCCAGCGCCTCGGGGCGCTTGGCGGCGATGCCGAAGCGGTCCTTGCCGGTGGCGTCGCGGAACAGCGTCGGGCCGAAGCCGACCGTGATGGTCAGGGCCGAGGGCGGCAGTCCGAGCGCCTCGCCGGTGTCGTCCGGCGGCGCCTCGGGGATGCCGCCGACCGCGCCGATCTCGCCGGCGTCGCGCCCGGCGGTCATCCGGGCCGCCGCGGCGGTCCACTCCTTGAGCATGCTGATCAGGCGGTCGCGGTCCTTGGTGATGACGTCGAACGCGACGAAGTGCAGCCGGTCCTGGGCGGGGGTGACGATGCCGGCCTGGTGCTCGCCGGTGAACGCGACCGCGCCCTCGACAGGGTGCGATCCTTCGGCCGACGCGCCCTTGACCAGGGCACCGCCGCCGCTGGGCCGGTGGCGTCGACTCGCACGATCAGACGCTGGACGTCCTGGTCAGCGCCGACCACTCGTGGTTCTTCAAGGACGAGGAGGACCT
>NZ_JBEZGQ010000122.1:0-13551 GCF_040650095.1 Actinoplanes sp. NPDC048791
GTTCCGCGTCGACCACCTCGGCGTCGATCGGCTCGGCGTCGATCGGCTCGGCGACGATCGGCTCGTCCTGCGCCGGCTGGGCCTCGGCCACCCCGCTCACGGCGTTGCTCCTTGGAGGATCGGCGGGACCGCAACCCCTCGATCGGTCAGGTGGCGGGCCAGCGTCTCGGCGCCCGGCCCCGCGCCGCGCCCCAGCTGCCAGGCCGGTACGACAGTCACCAGCCGCTGCTCCCCCGCCGCCCGCAGCACCCCGACGGACTCCAGGACCCGGCCCCGGTCGGTACGCCGTACCTGCAAAACCACCTGCAGCGCCGCCAGCACCTGCGCATGCAGCGCCGCCCGTGGCAGACCGCCGAGCATGCCCAGCGCCTCCAGCCGGGCCGGTACGTCACCAGGCGCATTCGCGTGCAGCGTGCCCGCCCCACCGTCGTGCCCCGTGTTCAGCGCACCCAACAAGTCGACGATCTCCGCGCCCCGGCACTCGCCGACCACCAGCCGGTCCGGCCGCATCCGCAATGCCTGCCGCACGAGGTCGGTGAGCCCCACTGCCCCGGCACCCTCGACATTGGCGGTACGCGCCTGCAAAGCCACCACATGCGGATGCACCGGCCGCAACTCAGCGGCGTCCTCCACCAGCACGATCCGCTCGGTATGCGGTACGAGCCCCAGCAACGTCCCCAGCAGCGTCGTCTTCACGACGTACTGCAAGGTGCTACTCGGTGGGGCAGGTGCGCGAACACCCCCTCACCGATCGACCCTCCACAGAAGGGAAGACCCGTGAGAATCACGGCATCCTCGTTTGCGTGCCCGCAGCGCAACGTCGGCTCCACCACCGGGGCCGGCACGATGGTCTGGGCGCGCGACTGCGCCAAGAACCCGGCCCGCTACGGCGCCACTGACCGCGAGGCCGCCATCGTGGCCGACCTGCTGGCCCAGGCCGAGCGCGAGGGCACCCGATGAGCGCCCGAAGCGGCTGCCCCGAGTCGTGGTGCATCGAGCACTCCATCGACGACGGCATGGTCCTGCACGAGTCGCATGACCTGTCCGTCGAGGCGACCGTCGGTGGCATGTACGACCGGTTCACCGCCCACGTCGTCGTCGAGCGCGACGACCTCGAGGACGTCCGCGGTGAGACGCACGTCCGGCTGGAGCTGGACAAGGGCAAGTACGGCACGACCGGCGGACCGATGAAGCCGGAGGAAGCGCTGGCGCTGTCCCGGCTGCTGCGCCGCGCGGCGCACGTGGCCCTCGGCACCGCACCGCGCCTGCCCCGTCCGGTGGCCGTCCAGTGAGCGCCGCCGAGTACGCGGTGCTTCTGCGCGTCAACGCCGGCCGGACCGTCCAGGAGCCGCAGCAGTACCGGACGGCCCTGGACACCATCCGCGCGTTGACGCTGTCCGACAGGCTGTCCGACGCCGACCTGGGCGCCGAGGTGCGCCTGGTCTTCCAGGCCCTCAAGCAGGTCCAGGACGAACTCGACGGTTGACGCCCAGACAGGGTCTGTCCACGCCCGGACAGGCCCTGTCTGACTGGACAGTCTGTCCCCCTCCCGGCGCGCCAACTCTGGATCTTCGGGTGCGTCGCCGAGCCCAGTTCAGGCCCGGCCTGAGCAGCGCGAACTCCCGCAGCGGGTGCGTCACAGACCCACCCGACACTGCGCCACTTGCCCCCTTCTGAGTCGTCGAAGGACAGGACCATGAGCGTCGCACCACTGCCCATCCGCAGAAGCACCCAGGCAGCACCGGACAGGCCCTGTCCGCGGTTCTGCTCAACCCACCACAACGGTGTCCATGCGGGCGATCCGCGCTCGACCTTCATGGTCGACGGCGCCGGCCGACGCGCCCACATCAACGTCTGGCTGGAGCGTCGCGACCAGGCCGACGGCACCAGCCTGGAAGTCGCCGTGCTCAGCCTCGACGGCCGCGAGTTCGACATGCCGGCCGGGCGGCTCCTCCTCCTCGCCCAGCAGCTAGAGGAGACCGCGTGGACGTCGACGCCGAAGCGCGGCAACCGGTTCCAGGCGGACGACCCGAACTTCGACCCGGACGCCCCGCCACCGCCACCCACGCTGACCGTCGTGCCGCAGCACCGGACGTACGTCGGCCGGGCGTAACCCGGTGTAGCTGTTGGAGCTGTTGGAGGTCCCCCGCGAGGGGGCTGGGGGTCTTAAGGGAATCCGCCCTCCAACAGCTCCAACAGCTCCAAATGGAGCTGTTGGAGGGTCACCCGGTGTAGCCGTTGGAGCCGCGAGATTCGTCTCGCGGCTCAGCCGTTTCTCGCGGATCCGCGAGACGCCCGCGAGACGGGCCGGCCTGCAGATCTCGCGGATCTCGCGGCCGGACAGCGAAGCTTTGATGTGCACTCCAGCCGGCCCTCGGGTGCACTGGTGCACGGAGGGCCGGGCGGTGGTCCTGGCGGTGGCGGGTTCTTGCGCGCGTCCGCGAAGAGCCTCCACAGGAGGTCGCGCTGCGCCTGCGTGAGCGGCGGAGCGCTGGCGGCGATCTTCTCGGCGTGATCGCACATGCAGAAGGTCATGATCACATCAACGCGCGGTCGCCGACATCGTCGCGACGTTCGTGGAGCGGCTCATGGAGCGGCCGGCCGGGCATGGAGCGGTTCCGCTCCATGAGCCGCTCCACGGGCTGGGCTGCGAGAACGGCGATTTGGAGCGGGGAGCGGCACCCGGCGCAACACGCAACATCGCAGCCCAGGGCTGTCGCGGCGGTGTCGCCTTGCCGCAACATGTTGCGGCGGCTCCCGCGACAGGAGCCGGTGCCGCAACACCACTCCCCCACCGGGACGGACCCGGTGCCAGGTGGTGCCAAACCGCAGGTCAGTGGCGGCCGTGGCACCACTTCTGGCACCAGGCCAGCTGCAACATGATCTAGGCCGCGAAACGTCCCCCTGAGAGGGCGCCTCGCGGCCTTTGATCTATGTCCGAGGGTGACCGGATACGCCCTCAGTTCCGCCCTCGCTGCTGCAGCCGGTTGACCGACTTCGTCAGCCAGTTGTCGAGCTCGTACTGGGAGCCGATGACGCCGCTGTTGGTCATCTGAATGACGTAGGTGACGTTCGCTTGGCCGCCGCCGGCATTGGCGGGCAGATAGCCGGGGGTGACGGTCTCGACGCCGCGCTCGCCGAAGGAGTAGGTCCGGCCGGAGGCGCCGACTCCGGCAATCGGCTCGCTGATGACGCCGCCGTTGGCCATGGCGATGTGATCGTGGGCGTTGCCGCCGGCGAAGTTGTGCTGCTGCCACACCGCGCCGGTGTATCGGTGCCGCTGCCCGTTGTGGATGTTGTACTGCTGGTAGGGGCTGATCAGCTCCTTCGTTTGGGAGCGGTAGTTCGCGTCCCACCAGCCGGCGAGTTCCCTGCTCGGCTCGAAGTCGACCGCGCGGCCGCGGGCGTGGTAGCTGACGTTGCCGGACAGGGTCCGGGCGCCGGGTCGATCTTTGCTCAGCACATCGATGCCGGGGAAGCGGGCCTTGACCGTGGCGACGATCCAGTCCGAGGTCCGGCCACCGGCCGGGGCCGCCGGGGTGACGGCGTTGGCCACGTCGGCCGCCGACGGGATCTTCGTGCCCGCGGCGGTGGTCGGGAACGGCCAAGCGACCCGGCCGCCTCCCGCGTAGCCGGGCAGGCGGTGACTGGCGTGCATCTCCTCGAGGAAGCCCGGTGCCTCACGGTCGACGTTCTTGACGGTCTTCGCGTCGAGGACGAACTCCTGGCCGTGGACGACACCGGCCGGCTCGTGGATACCGACGCTGGGGGTGCGGCCACCGGTGTCGAACTTGAGGAAGTCGGCGTTGTCCTTGGACAGCTGCTTGCGGATCGAGACGACCGAGGAACCCTGCTTGAGGGCGTCCTGGTAGGCCTTCAGGTTGGCGAGCTTGCCCAGCGCGGCCTTGTCGCCGGTGACGCTGACCTTGGTGTCGACCTTGTTCGGGATGTCCTCGTACGAGCCGATCAGCCCGTCGATCTGCTTCTTGGTGAAGCCCGCCTGCTGCATCGACTTACGCAGCCCGGCGATGTCCTTCAGGTACAGCCGGCCGGCCTCCTCGAGGGTGTCGCCGTGCTTGATCCGGGACTGCCGCAGGTCGTCGATCGTGTCGATCTGGTCCAGCACCGCGGTGCGGTTCTTGCGACCCTCCTCGGTGTTCAGGCCGAGCTCGCGCCGGCCGGTGGTCAGCTCCTTGGTCAGCGACCCCATGCCCTCGACGTACTTCAGGTTCGCGCGGTCCACGGACATCTGGCTGCCGAACAGCTCATCGAACGCGTCCTTGAGGCCCTGGACGCGCTTCTCGGCGTCCTCAGCCGACTCCCCCACGGTCGCGACCTGGTTAGCGGTGGTGATGCTCTGCGTGCCGGCCGTCTGCAACGCCGCGGCGTACCCAGGGAGCCCCTTCTTCAGCTCGTTGACGCTGACGCCGGACTTATCCGCCTCCGCAGCGAGCTTGTCGAAGATCTGCGCCGCATCCTGGCCGTTGCCGGCCGTCACCATCTGCGTCAGCGCCGCGTCGAGGCCCTCCAGCCGTTCCCTGGCGTGCTGCAGGCTCTCGTCGGCGACCGACCCCAGACCGGTCAGCGACTCCACCGTGCCGGAGATCCCGTTGCCCAGGCCCGTCCAGAAGCCGCTGTCGAGCGTGCCCAGGTCGTAGCCGAGGTGCTTAAAGTCGTCACCCAGCACCCGGGTCGCCTCGCCCGCCATCGCGCCGTTCTTGGCCCAATCCGCCAGGGACTGCGCCAGGGCCTCGGTCTGCGGGTTCACCGAGCTACCGAACGCCGCGTTGACGCCGGCCGCGGCCGCCTGCGTGGCCGCGAACGCCACCGCGGCCCGGCCGGCCCACTTCGTGGTGGTCTGCAACCCGGCGGCGGCACGAGTACCGGCGGGGCCCGTGTTGCGCAGCTCCTCGAGGGCGTCGGCGGTGGAACGACGCATCTTCACCCAGCCAGCACCGCCGAGCGCCACAGCGCCGCCCAGCGCGGCCAGCACCGTGATGGTCCCGCCGATCCCGGAGGGCAGCAGCGCGAACTGGTCGACCAGGCCGTTCGCCGACTTCGCCAGCACCCGCAGGCCGGAGTTCGCGCCGCCGCCGGACTCGATAGCCAGGGTCTGCACCGAGCCGGTCAGCCGCTCGATGTCCCCGGCCAGGTTGTCGGTCTTGATCGCGGCGGTCTCGGCCGCGTAGCCGGCGTCATTCGTCTTCCCGATCCAGGTCTGAATACCCTCAGCGCCCTGCTCGTACAGGATGTTGGCCGCGCGCGTGGCGTCGGAGCCGAAGATCTGGGCCATGGCGTTTGCACGCAGCTCCGGGGTTAGCTTGCCCAGCTGGGTCTTCAGCTGCCCGGCCAGGGCGGTGATGCCGATGAACTGCCCGGACGCGTCGTAGGCCGAGATCCCCAGCTCGTTCATCAGGTCGAGGGTCTTGCCGCTGGGCGCCTGCAGGGCCTGGAGCATCGTCTTGAACGACGTACCGGCGTCCGATCCGATCAGGCCGGCCGAGGCGAACGCCGCCAGAGTGCCGGTCGTGTCCTCGATGGTGAGGCCCGTGCCGGCCGCGATCAGCCCGGCCTGGTTGAGCGCCTGACCCATGTCGCCAACCGAACCCTGCGCCTTGCCAGCCGCAGCAGCCAGCAGGTCGGCGACATGGGGCACATCCTTGCCCTGAAGCTTGAACTGCGTCAGGGCCGACGCTGCCGTCTCGGCGGCCTGGCCGACGTCGAGGCCCCCCGCCGCCGCCAGGTCGAGCGCACCCTTCAGGCCGCCGCCCAGGATCGCCGAGGTAGACACCCCCGCCTTGGCCAGCTCCTCGACACCCTGCGCCGCCTCGGTCGCGGAGAAGGACGTGTCCTTGCCCGCCTGCAGGGCCGCCCTGCGCAGCCGGTCCATGTCCTCAGAGCCCGCGTGCGTGGCCGCCCTGACCCCGGACATCGCCTTGTCGAAATCGGCGCGCATCTTGATCGCGGCGCCGGCGGCACCGACGAGCCCAACACCCAGGGAAGCCGCCCGGTCGCCGAGAGCGTCGAGGTTCCCCGCCCGGTTCGCCTGGTTGAGTTCCTTGGCGAGGCTCTTCACGTCTGTGCTGGCACCGCGGATCTTGCGGTTGAAGTCGGCGGCGTCCGCCATGAGCTTGACCGATACGGTTCGTGCCATCAGTTCCTCATCTCTCCGGCCTCGCAGGGCCGCTCGCTACGGACGTTGCGGTAGATCTCGGCGCAGGGCTTACCGACGCGGTAACAGCCCTTCTCGCGGCACCAGTCGTCCTGGGCACGCCGCCACCGCTGGACCCACGGGCCGCCAAGCACGGCCGGCTCACCCGGCTTCCTGAAGTGGTGCATAGCGAAGTTCAGCTGCCGGATCCACAGCGGCGCCTCCGGCCGGTCCACGACGTCGCGTGGCTTCTCCCGGCGCTTCACGACGCCCTCCCGCCGCGGATGCCGTAGACGCCCCGGACGCCTGTGCGTCGCTGCGGCCGCCGGCCCTCGGCCTGGTCGCCCTCGTCACCGGCCGGCATCCGCAGAGCAGCCATCAGACGGGCCAGGGCGATGCGCTGCTGCCGCGCCTCGACCGCGGCCGGGTGCGCCTTCAGGCCCTGCGGGGACTCGATGACCGAGCCGTCGCGGCGCACGCGCTCCTCGAGGTCGTCGCACAGGTCGACGGTGCGAACGATCTCGCGCAGCAGCGCCAGCTCGTGCTCGTCCAGGTCGTAGACGCCGGTGATCGAATCCCACAGGCGTCGACCCGGCGCCCGCAGCTGTGCGGGAGGGTTCAGATCCTCAGCCATCAGTCACTCTCCGTGGATAGGTCGGCTTGTTTCGGAGGGCCGCACCAGCGGAAGCCCTCCCCAGCGGTCCGCCGGCCCGGGTGGCAAGGGGGCATCCCCCCTCCCCTTGGACACGGTGAGTGAGGGTGCATCAGGTCGGCGGCGCCGCGCTCGGCCACCGCCGACCTGATGCGGGCGCTGGCCGGTCTGCACGCGAAGGGTTGCGCTCGCGGCCATCCAGTCCCACGACCTGCCTGGTACCTCAGCAGGTGCGGGTGAGGTTGACGCCCGGGTGATGGCCATGGCTACTCGGCCGCCTCGCGTGCCGCGTTCGCCAGCTCGTTGCTGGTCTCGGCGAAGCTGGCGTACTGCGTGGTCCGCTCGTGCTCATCGCACGCTGTGCTGAGGAAGCTGGCGAAGTCCTCGTACACGCCGGCGTCCGCCTCACCGATCCGACCGGGGGCCACGCGCGGACCCCAGTTGCCGGGCGGTGGGGTGCTGCCGACGACACGCAGGTACTCGGCCTTCAGTGCTTCCCAGCGTCCGGAGTTGACGGCGCGGATGGAGCGGTAAGCGAGCCACGCGGTGAGCACGTCACCGGAGTCGTGCACGGCCTGGACGGCTGCGGCCCGGGCGGCCTGGACTTCGCCGCTGAGCCGGAGCATCTCGCTGGTGTAGGCGCGCGAGGCCTCGGCACGGGCCGCTGCCTCGCCGGCGAGGACTGCCTCGGCGGCTGCTCGGGCTTCGGCGGCCATCTGCTCGGCTGCGATTTGCTGGAGTGCGACGTTGCTGCGGGCGGCCTGCGCAGTCTGGTCGAGCTCGCGGGCGCGGCGTGCAATGTCGGACGTGGTGTGTGTGGTGGCGGTCATGGTGGTCTCCTCGTGGATCAGGCGGCGTCGGGGGTGCGCGGGGGTTCCTGGCGGCGCTGGTGCCTACGGCGGATATCGGAGATCTGGGCGAGGTTCCGCATGCTCGGCGGTACGTCCGGCGGCGAGGCAGGGGCACTCTGGGCGGCTGGCTCCGCGGGTGCGGTGATGGGCCGGCCGTTGTAGTCGACGGTGGGGAGCTTGGCTCGCTCGGCGGCGATGGCGTCTCGGACCTGGCGGTAGTCCATCGGGTCAGTCCTCTCGGGTGGTGGGGATGGGGCGCAGCTGGCGGCCGAGGTGGCGGATCCGGCCGACCAGTTCGGCGCGGAGCCGGTGCTTGGTGGTCGGGTGCAGCTCCACCTGGTCGAGTCCGGCGGTCGCTGCGGCGGGTACCGGGGCGGTGCGGGCCCGCGGGAGCCAGGCCGTGCAGGTCGGGCAGAGGTGGTAGACGCCGGCCGGGGTGGGTGGTTCCTCGCCGGTGTGGGTGAACGCGGACCGCCAGCGGATGTCTTCGAGCAGGAGCCAGGACGTCCAGCCCTCGGCGGTGTCGGTGGTGGTGGGGCAGACGGCGCACCCGGTGGTCATGCGGGGCCTCCAACTTCAAGGTCAAAAGCTCGGCGAGGAAGACAGACCAACCCCGAGGTGGTGCTGGAAGGTGCTTCCGAAGCGCTTCCCACCGCTTCCCGGAAGCGCCTTGAGTGCTTCGCTTCCCCGGGGGGGGAGTTACCCCGGGAAGCGGAAGCACTAGGCCGGGTTTGGGTCATCTTCCTGGCCCCGTGATCCCTTGTTCTTGCAGGTCACGCCACATCTGGAGCGCCTTCATGGCGCGAGGTGCTCCCCATTGGAGGCGCTTCTGGACGTCTCGCTGCGAGGCGGGTGGTGGGTCAAGCGAATCCAGCTCGGCGACGTCGGCGTCCGAGCCTCTTGCAGTGGCCTCGACGCGAGGCTCGGTGACCCGCCAGTCGATCGTCCCGTCGGGGCTGGCGGTCATCACGAACCGGCCGGCCGGCTGGTTCTTGCCGACGATGGGGCAGTGCGCCCGGACGCCGCCGGGCCGGTCCTTGGCGACGGTCATAGACGCCGCGCCGCCGTGGCCCGGTGCGAAGGTCTCGGCGACGGTCACGCGCAGCGTGACGCCGTTGACGGCCCGGCGCTTGGCCAGCGTGCCGGTCTGGCCCTTGTCCCGGGCGCCGTCGTCCTTCGGCAGGTGGTCGATGACGATGACGGCGGCGCCGACCCGGGCGATCGGCGTGAGGGTGCGTCGGTGCGCGGAGGTGTAGTCGTCGGGGCTATTGCTGGACATGCCGAGCAACGGCAATAGCTCGCCGAGGGAGTCGACGACCGCAGCTGCCGGCTTCCACGCCCGCAGGGCCTGAACGACGGCGATCAGCTGTTCCTCGTCGTACGGTTCGGCGTACCGGAACACGTCCTGGTTGCCCAGCTGCTTCGGGGTGGCGCCGAGCGCGAGCAGGCGGCTGATGACCTCGCCGACGCCGTTGTGGTCCAGGTCGACGAACACCGCGCGGCGTCCGTCCTTCAGCGCCTCGACGATGGCGGCCAGGGCGATCCAGGTCTTGCCGCACTCCGGGTCGCCGAACAGCACGTTGACCTTGCCCGCGTAGAAGAGCGCGTGACCGTCGTCGCGGCGCAGCAGGACCGGCTCTGGTGGCGGCGGGATGCCGTCGGCGAGGATGGCCGCGATGTCAGCGAACAGCGGCTCTGGTCCGTCCTCGCTGTCCGCGTCTTCCTCTCCTTCCTGGTCGTGCCGAGCGTTGTTGCGGGGAAGGTGGCAGACCAGGCAGTAGCCGCCCGGTCCGTGGAACATGTGCTTTTGCTTGCCGCGTTCGAGGTGGCCGACCGGGTCGCAGAACGGGCAGTTGGCCTCGCGGCACGGTGACTCGGCGGTGCATTCCTCCGCCGTGGTCATCGCCGGACCGCCAGCACGTAGTCCCGGGCCGGGCGGCAGCCGGACTCGCGGACCGCTCCGTTGAGGTCGGCCCCGCGGTGCAGATGCGTCCGGCAGCACCAGGGACAGCGTGTGACCACCGCAGTGTCGAGAGTGCGCCGCCCGGTGGCGGGGAACAGCAGCGCCCGGACGGTAGGCAGTGCGGGCTGCTCGGGGTTACGCTGCTGTGTGGTCTCGTCGGCCAGATTTGTCGCCGTCCCGTTCGCAGCGGGGCGGCGTTCTGCTGTCTGGGTCATGCCGCCTCCTGGGAGACGGGGGCCGGCGGCCGGGACGGCGTGGGTCGGAGCAGCTGGGCCAGCTTGGCCCGTTGGGCTTCGCTGAGCGGCGGGGCTTCGTCGACTACGCGGCGGATGTGCTCGCGGTACGCGTCAGGCTGCATCGGTGGTCACCGCCTCGAGGGCGAAGAAGTCGTCGACGGTGCAGTCGAGCTGGTCGGCGAGCACGCCGAGGATGGGCGCCGGCGGGGTCACGGTGCCGCGTTCGTACTGGTGGATGCTCCAGACGCTGCGATCGATCCGCAGGGCGAGCGCTTCGGGCTTCAGGCCGCGGGCGAGGCGCGCGTCGCGCAGCCGCTGGCTGGAGAACGTTCGAGCCACGGGGATTCTCCCTGGGGTACGCGAACGACGGGCATAGGACGGCCTCGTCGTGAGGTGTCGTCCTGCTCGGTCGCGTCGCGCTTCCTGCCGGGGGGCATCGCGCCACACCCTGGCTGCCCTTACCGGTTCCGCCTGGCATCGCGCCGTCGCGGATCCCCTAGGGGCTCGCAGCTCGTGTTCAGTTGAGGCCCACACGCTACTACGTGTGGGATGTTGCTGGTGCGCCGACACTCGATCGACGCACGAGCCACTAAGCTCTCGCACGGGTCTCTTGCCCTTCTGTGGAGGGTGAGTGATCAAGGGCCGCCGCTGGTGTTCGCGCACCGCGGCGGCCCGCCTTATGTGGTTGTCAGGCCTTCCAGGTGATCTGCACCTTGGTCGGGTCGAACTCTCGGTGGCCGCCGCCGCCGGGCAGGATGACGACGTCGATGAGGGTCTGTACGACGGCTCGCTGCCGGTCGAGGCCGATGGTCTCCCAGACGGAGCGCACGTCCTCGGCCTCGACCAGGTCGACGAGGATCGGGGCCCGCGAGGTGTGCGCGAGGAGCCCGTCGATCTCCGTGAGGCGGGCCCGGATGCGCTGGGTGCCTGATTGCAGCTGGCCGCGGTCGATGTCTCCGACGGCGAAAGCGTCGGCCAGGGCGTCGAGCCGGACTCGCAGGGCGCCGGCCTCGTCGCGGAGCGCTTCGGTGTCGGGCCGGGCGTCGTCGACCAGCAGGTCGCGGGCGTCGGGGCGGCTCAACCTCTCGATGATCACATCGGTCACGTACTTGTCGATCCAGTCGCGGCGGCGGCCGACGCAGTAGCCGGCCTGGCCGACCGGAGGGCGGCACCGGTACATGCCGCGGGGCTTCCCTCCGGGCGTCGACCGCTTGCTGCCGTGGGCGGTGATGGGGCTGCCGCAGACGCCGCAGCGGGCGATGCCGGACAGCAGGTAGGCGGCCCGGTTGCCGGTGGAGGTCCGGCGGGTGGGGTCGTTGAGCAGGGCGACCAGCGCGTGGTGCATGTCCTCGGTGAAGATCGGTGGCCACTGCCCGCGGCCGACCACGTCCCCGCGCCACACGGCGAGTCCGGCATGGCGCGGAAGCCGCAGCGAGTCCTTGAGGGTGCCGGGGGACCAGGCGTGTCCGCGGACCGTCAGCAGGCCCTTCTCGTTCATCTCGCGTGTGATGGATCCGAGCGGCACCCCGGCCAGCAGCTGGCGCGCCGCGTGTCGTAGTGCGTCCGCCTCCTCCGGAATGATCTCCATGCCGTTCTTGGTGTAGCCGAACGCGCGGCGGGATCCGTGGTTGCGTCCCTGCTCGGCGCGCTGGCGGGCGGCTGCGGAGACGCGCTCGCCCTTGAGCTCGGACTCGGCGGTGTCGAACTCGCCGAGGATGCCGGCCATCATCCGGCCGCTGGCGCTGGAGAGGTCCAGCTCGGGGCCCTTGACCGAGGTGACGGAGACGTGGGCGGCCTTGAGGTGCTCGATGCCCTCGGCACGCTCTCTGCGGTTGCGCCACAAGCGCGAGGTATGCCAGACCACGATGCGGTCCAGTTGGCCGGCGGCGACCTGCTGCAGCAGGGCCTCGTAGCCGGGTCGGCGGCCGCCGCGCAGTGCGCTGAGGTCGTTGTCGACGTGTTCAGCCACGACGGTCCATCCGCGGTCGGTGGCCAATCTGCGTGCGTCGTCGAGCTGGCGCGTCACCCCGAGGGCCTCGCCGGACCGGTCCTCGGAGATTCGGCAGTAGATGGCGCATCGCATGGCTGGACGGTAGCACAGACATGGGGTTAGTCTTCCCCGACCCCGTTCCTCCGGTGACCAGGTACGCGAGCCGAGCCGCCACCACCGCAGCCAGCAGCGGAGCCAGCGCCGGTGGAACAGTGCCGTGCTCAACCAGGTCGCCCAGGCTGAACGGCCGTTGCCGGAACGTCCGCAGCGACAGGTACGGCCCACTCGTCGCCACCGGCGGGAGCACAGCGTGCAGGCGGGTCCCGTCCGCGAGCCGCGCGTCGGCGTACGGCTGACCGTCGTCCAGCCGCCGCCCACAGGCAGCCGCCAGCCGCTGGGCCAGCCGTCGTACGTCGTCGGCATCCCCCAGCGCGACGGCCGCGCGCTGCAGCCCCGCACCCCGGTCCACCCACACCTGCACGCCGTTGACCAGCACGTCAGTGACCGTGGGGTCGGCCAGCAGCGGTGCCAGCGGCCCGGCGCCGACGAGTTGGTCATGCACCCGGTCCGCGAGTCGCAGCACCGCGGTGTCGCCCAGCACGGCAGCACCCGGCTCGGCCCGCACCGCCGACACAACGGCCGCCGGGGTCGCCTCCACGCCGTCAGCGGCGAACTGTCGCCGTACCCGTTCTGCGACTTCGGGGTAGAACTTGCCGGCAGCATGCCGGCCGACGGTGACGCTCACGCGGCCACCTCCGCGCGCTCTTCCTGGACCAGCTGCCGGATCAGCCGTTTGCACAGCTCCGCCAGCGGCCCACGACCGTCGGCGGCCGGGGCGTCCCCCTTCTCCAGCGCCTGGCAGATCGCCGCTTCCGGGCGCAGCGATCCGGCCAGCGGCAGCCCGATCGACCGCGCCACCTCGCGCGCTTTCAGTTTTCCGGGCGCCGGGCCGCGGACCACGACCGCGAGGTTGTCGCAGTGCATCTTGACCATCGCCGCGATCCGGGAGGCCGCCGCGGTCGCCCGCAGCTCGGCCGGCACGATCATGATCGTCTGATCGGCCGCCGCCAGGGCCAGCGTCGCCGCGTCGTCGAGCCGGCGGGGCAGGTCCGCGATGATCACGTCGCGGCCGCGGCGGGCCGCGTCCAGGGTCGCCGCCATCGCTTCGGCCGGCACCGGCAGCACCTCGTCGCGGGCGAACGACAGCAGCACCAGGTCACCGCGGTGCGGCAGGGCCTTGAGCAGCGCCGGCGGGTTCACCCGGCCGCCCGTGGCGGCCAGGGCCGGCCAGCGCAGGCCGTCCATCCCCTCCCAGCCCAGGACCAGGTCGAGGCCACCGCCCACCGGGTCGGCGTCGACCAGCAGCGTGCGGTGGCCGCTGCTGGTCGCGGTCACCGCCAGGGCGCCCGCGAGGATGCTCGCTCCCGCGCCGCCCCGGCCGCCGATCACGGCGAGCACCCGGCCCGGTGGGGCCGGCTCGATGCGTTCGGCGAAGCGGTCGACGAGCCACGGCTCGGCCGTGGGCAGTGCGGCCACGTGCTCGGCGCCGAGGTCCCCGGCGACCTCCCACGCCGCCTCGATCGCCGGGGTGTGGCCGACGATGACCATGCGGGGGCGGCGCGGGAGCCGGGCTCGCAGGCAGGCCGCGGCCTGGTCGGCCCCGATCACCACCAGCGGGGCGGCCGCGAAGCGGGGACGGGCCGCCACC
>NZ_JBEZGQ010000123.1:0-13527 GCF_040650095.1 Actinoplanes sp. NPDC048791
CCACAGCGGCGTGCCGGGCAGGCCGCCGGCGATGTCCGCGCCGAGCGGCTCCGGCGGCGGCCCGGGCACGTAGAACGGCCCGAGCACGGCCGACGGGGTGGTCTGCGGGGTGCGCGAGTTGCTCAGCAGATCGACCATGCTCGACACGCCGAGAGTGTCGGAGAGCAGCACGAACTCCTGGCGGGTGGGCGAGCAGAGCTGGCCGGTGCGGGTGAGGAAGTCGACGGCGTACTCCCACTCCTGCTGGCTGAGGTCGTTGCGGTTGGTGTAGTCGTGCAGGACCCGGACCAGGTCGGTGACCAGGGTGCGGACCCGCGGATCGGGAGTCGCGGCGAAACTGGCCAGGACCTGGCCGGTCAGGGCGCTGAAGTCCGGCACGGCGGCGGGTCCGGGCGGGCGGATGCCCTCGTACGCGGCCCCGAGCAGTGCCCGGACCCCGTCGGCGTCCACCCGTCGCGCCGCCTCGTCCAGGTCACCGGCGGCCATGCCCAGCTCGCGCAGTGAGGTAGGGCCGCCCCACGAGGTGATCAGGTCGTACAGGCCGGAGGGGGCGTCGCGGACGTTGAGCGCCTCGGCCACCACCCGCATCGCCTCCGGGGCGGCCGCCGCCTGGTGGGCCATGACCTGCGGCAACATGACCGTGTGGGTGGGCGCGTGCGGCAGCCCGTACGAGCCGCCGAGCAGGTGGCAGAGCTTGTGGTGCAGCCCCATCCGTACGGTGCCCAGGCAGATGCCGGCCAGCCAGGCCCCGGTGAGGGCGTCCGACCGGGCCCCGAGATCACCGGGATCGGCGACGATGCCGGGCAGCGCACGGGCCAGCAGCGTGATCGCCCGTTGCGCCAGCGCGCCGGTCGCCGGGTTCGCGTCCGGGGAGTAGAGCGCCTCCACCGCGTGCGCCATCGCGTTGACCCCGCTGGTGACCGACAGCGGCACCGGCAGGCCGAGAGTCAGCCGCACGTCGTACAGGACGGTCTCGGGGAGGATCTCCGGCGCCGAGCGGGTGGTCTTGCCGGTCTCATCGGTCTCGCCGAGCACCGGGGTGACCTCCGAACCGGCGTACGTGCTGGGCACGGCGATCTGCGGCAGCCCGGTGCGCACCGACAGCGCCTTGCCCAGCCCGGTGGCCGAGCCGCCGCCCACCGAGACCAGGCAGTCCGCGTCGAGGCCGCGGGCCAGCTCCAGCGCCTCCCGGGTGACATCGACCGGGGTGTGCATCGCGGCGCCGGCGAAGTGCCCGGCGAGCAGCGGACCGAGGCTCGCGGCAGCCCGCGCGGCGGCGTCGGCCGTGCCCGCGCCGGAGACCACCAGCACCCGGCTGCGGCCGAGGCGGCGCACCTCCTCCGGCAACTGGTCCAGCACCCCGGGCCCGAACACCACCCGGGCCGGGCCGGACGTGTACGCGAAGGACGTCATGGTGCGAACCTCCCACGGTTGCGCCGTCGTTTCCTGCACAGAACCATCGCGTCGCTGCACGAAACGATGGCTCGTTCAACCGTCGCGGCGTACCGCTGCGGGCGTGGTCTGCAGATGCCGGCGCATCACCCGGGTGAGATAGGCGATCTGCGTGCGTTCCTTGGCGGCGGCCATGTCACGGATCTTGAGATCCGCGATCGAGGCCTCGATGCGGGCGAGCTCCTCGTCGTAGCCGTCCGGCTCCTTAGCCTGCGCCACCGGCACCTCCTCGACCCGTCCACCGAAGCAACCGACACCTCATTAGAACAGTCTCAGGCGGGTCGAGATCAATGGAAACGGCCGCGAACCCGACAGGTTCGCGGCCGTTAGCCCAATTCGGTCTGTCTCAGAGGGTCGGCGCGGGCCTTCCCATGCCCCGGTACGCCCAGCCCGCGCGGGCCCAGAGCACCGCGTCCAGGCAGTTCCGGCCGTCGATGACCCGCTTGCCGGCGACCAGCTCGCCGAGCACGTGCGGGTCGGCGTTGCGGAACTCGGCCCACTCCGTGAGAACGCACACCAGCTCGGCGCCGGCCACCGCGTCGGCCATCGAGCTCTCGTAGGTGAGGGCCGGCTGGGCCAGGCGCGCGTTCTCCATGCCCTGCGGGTCGTAGACGCGAACGTCGGCACCCGCCTTGGCCAGCGCGGCGGCCACGGCGAGCGACGGCGCATCGCGTACGTCGTCAGAGTTGGGTTTGAAGGCGGCACCGAGCACGGCGATCCGGGTGCCGGACAGGTCCGGGCCGGCCGGGCCGGAACGGCGGTCGAGCAGCTCGGCGGCGAGCTGGAGCACCTTGCTGCGACGGCGCAGGTTGATCAGGTCGACCTCGTGCAGGAAGCGCAGGGCCTCGCCGGCGCCGAGCTCCTGGGCGCGGGCCTGGAACGCGCGGATGTCCTTGGGCAGGCAGCCGCCGCCGAAGCCGACGCCGGCCTGCAGGAAGCGGTTGCCGATGCGGGGGTCGTAGCCGATGGCCCGGGCGAGCTGGGTGACGTCGCCGCCGGCGACCTCGCAGACCTCGGCCATCGCGTTGATGAAGCTGATCTTGGTGGCCAGGAACGCGTTCGCGGCCACCTTGACCAGCTCGGCGGTGGCGAAGTCGGTGACCACCAGGGGCACCTCACGGTCCTCGGTGGCGGCCAGGTCGAAGACGCCCTTGTGCGCGGCGTACAGCATGCCGTTGGCCCAGTCGGACTTGACGCCGACGACGATGCGGTTGGGGCGCAGCACGTCCTCGACGGCGAAGCCCTCCTGCAGGAACTCCGGCGACCAGGCCACCTCGATGCCCAGCTCCGGGTCGGTGTGCTTGGCCACCAGCTGCTCGATCCACTCGGCGGTGCCGACCGGGACCGTGGACTTGCCGACGATCAGGACCCGGCGGTTCAGGTGCCGGACGAGATTGGTCACCGACGTCTCGACGTACGACAGGTCGGCGCCCATGCCGTCACCGCGCTGCGGGGTGCCGACGCAGATGAAGTGCACGTCGGCGAAGGCGGCGACCTCCTCGTACGAGGTGGTGAAGCTGAGCCGGCCCGAGGCCAGGTTGGTGCGCAGCAGCTCGTCGAGGCCGGCCTCGTGGAACGGCACCTGCCCGGCGGCGAGCTTGGCGATCTTGGCCTCGTCGACGTCGAAACCGAGGACCTCATAGCCGAGCTCGGCGAAACAGATGGCGTACGTCGCGCCGAGGTACCCGGTGCCGAGGAAGGCCAGCCGGGGGCGGGCTGCGCCGGAGGACGGCTCGACCTCGGCGAACGCGGGCACGGCCGGGTGGGTCGGGTACGGGATGGTCACGGGGGGAAACTCCACTCACATGGGGCGCAGGAGGGGGACCCGCGCCGAAACGTGGCATTCACCTTCTCATGGCACCGCTACCACGATCAGCGCGCCGTCCGGAAGGATAGTGCGCATACCCTACGCGTCGGTAACATAGGCCGGAGCCGCAGAGGAGAGGGCCACAACCATGCCTGATTTCGACGTATACCAGCTGCCGGAGGACCACGAGACCATCCGCGCGGCCGTCCGCGAGGTCTGCGACGCCCGGGTGGCGCCCAACGCGGCCGAGGCGGACGAGAGCGGCGAGTTCCCGAAGGCCTCGTACGAAGCGCTGCGGTCGTCGGACTTCCACGCCCCGCACATCCCGGTCGAATACGGCGGTGCCGGCGCGGACGCCCTGGCCACCGCGATCGTGATCGAGGAGGTCGCCCGGGCCTGCGCCAGCTCGTCGCTGATCCCGGCGGTCAACAAGCTCGGCACGATGCCGCTGATCCTGGCCGGCTCGGCGGCGCTGAAGGAGCGCTACCTGACCCCGGTGGCGGCGGGCGAGGCCATGTTCTCGTACTGCCTGTCGGAGCCGGAAGCAGGCAGCGACGCGGCCTCCATGTCGACCCGCGCGGTCCGCGACGGCGACTACTGGGTCCTCAACGGAGTGAAGCGCTGGATCACCAACGCCGGCGTCTCGGAGTACTACACGGTCTTCGCGGTCACCGACGCGAGCGCCCGCTCCCGCGGCATCTCGGCGTTCGTGGTGGAGAAGTCCGACGAGGGCGTCAGCTTCGGCGCCCCGGAGAAGAAGCTCGGCATCAAGGGCAGCCCGACCCGCGAGGTCTACTTCGACAACGTGCGGATCCCGCTGGACCGGATGATCGGCGACGAGGGCACCGGCTTCGCGACGGCGATGAAAACCCTGGACCACACCCGCGTGACGATCGCGGCCCAGGCGGTGGGCATCGCGCAGGGCGCGCTGGACTTCGCCAAGGGGTACGTGAAGGAGCGCAAGCAGTTCGGCAAGGCGGTGGCCGACTTCCAGGGCATCCAGTTCATGCTGGCCGACATGGGCATGAAGCTGGAGGCGGCGCGCCAGCTGACGTACGTGGCAGCGGGCAAGAGCGAACGCGGCGACGCGGACCTGACGTACTTCGGCGCGGCGGCGAAATGCTTCGCCTCGGACGCGGCGATGGAGATCACGACTGACGCGGTCCAGCTGCTCGGCGGGTACGGCTACACGCGCGACTACCCGGTGGAACGCATGATGCGCGACGCCAAGATCACCCAGATCTACGAGGGCACGAACCAGGTCCAGCGCATCGTCATGGCGCGGCAGCTCCTCAAGGACTGAAACCGCACTCCCGGGCCGCCCTTACTTACATTTCCCCGCGGAAGTGTAAGTAAGGCGGCTGGGCGTTCGCTCATTCGCCGAGGTAGGCGTCCCAGCCTCCGGCTACGGGTTGCTCGTCAAGCGAGCCGGTATCGGTGGCGAGGCGGGACAGGATGTCGTCGGCCCAGCTCTGTGCCCATCGGCGGAGTTCGTCGATCTCGTCGTCGGTGAGCCGTACGCCGCGAAGGTGACGTCGTTGCGAAGGTGGATGGCGGACAGCCTGTCGGCGAGTTCGGCCAGGGACCAGTTGGGGCTGTGTCGTGCGCCGAGCCGTTCGAGGTCGGGCCAGGTGTAGCCGGCTTTGACCGCGGCCGCGTGGACGTCGATGAAGTCACGGTGCAGGGCGCGATCGGCGAGCGGGCGGACCTTCAACCCTACGGCATCGTCCAGGGTGAGCACCGGGCCGAGGTCGACCAGCGCCGGCGGTCCGACGGCTTCCTTCAGCAGGTCGACCTCGCAGACGGCGTCGCCGCGCGTCACTTGCAACCGAGCCATTCGCGGCTTGGCCTCGATGAGGTGCACGTCGAAGCCGGACTGTCGGAAGGCCTCGGCGAGGCGGTCGGCGATCGTCGGTAGGTCGATGCCCGCGGAAGTGGCGAGATCCAGGTCCCCGGAGGGGCGCTCGGTGAGACCGTGGGCGCGGATCGCGTGTCCACCGGCGAGCATCAGGCCGAGGTCGTCGCCGGCCGCGAACGCGATCCGGGCCAGCTCACGGTGCAGGTCTTCCACGGCGGGGTCAGGCGGCTGCGAGCGCGGGGAGCCGGCGTTCCCAGATGCCGATCAGCTCACGGGAGGTCAGTCTGCGCATGTTCGGCCAGTCGGCGCTGAGCAGGCCGCGGTTCACGTACGCCGCGATGTCGGCGCTCTGGCCGCAGTCGAGCAGGATGGAGTACAGAGTCAGCCGCTGCCGCACGTCGCCGACGTCGTACGACGTCGGTCCGGACCAGGCGAGTCGATGCGGGAGCTGAACGACACCGCGGTCCGGACCACGGAACGCTTCCCACGCCGGGATACGGTCTTCCGCCCCGGCGTACCTGGACGGCAGGGCTTCGGCGGTCACCGCATCATCCTATCGGTGTGAGTGGGTGCTTCGGTCGCGGCTCACGCGCCTTCGGCCGGCGGGCGCTGGGTCGGCAACGTCAGGGGCCGGGTGTCGTCCGCGGCCTCGTCGGCCGGGCGTTCCAGGCTGGTCATCGTCGTGGCGGGGCGGTCCGCGTTGGCCCGGGTGGTCGCCTCGCCGGGCTGCTTGGCCACCGCCGTCAGCCGCGTCGTCGGGTCCTCGCCCGGATCGGGACGCTCAGCGGCCACGATCGAGGTCTGCTCGCCCGCAGAGCCCACCGGCGTCGCCACTGTGACGGGTTCCGCGGGAGCCGGGAAGCTGAGCAACTGGGTGCGGTCGCCGGGCGGTTCCACCGTGCCGGTCCGGATCACCTGCGTCCGTTCGCCGCGGTCGGTCGTGTCCGGGGCCGGGCCGTTCGCCTTGGGCAGGGTCAGCAGCTGGGTCTTCTCGTCGCCGTCGTCGCTCGCCGGCAATGTCAGCAGGGTCGTCTTGTCCTCCGCAGCCTCGCCGACAGTGAGATCGCGAGTGGTCGGCTCCTGCGCCGGAATGGCACTGGTCGGATCCTCGGGCCCGGAAATGGCCGCGGTGGCATCCTCCCTGGCCGCGACGTCCGCAGTAGCGTCCTCTGCGGCCGTGACGTCCGCAGTAGCGTCCTCTGCGGCCGCGACGTCCGCAGTAGCGTCCTGCCCGGCCGCGACGTCCGCAGTAGCGTCCTCCCCGGCCGCGACGTCCGCAGTAGCTTCCTCACAACCCGACGTCACGGTCTCCGTCGGCTCGTCACCAGCTCGCGCCACGGCTTCGGTCGGCTCTTCGCCGGCCGGCGCAACGACCTGGGTCGGCTCCTCCCGAACAGCCTGCGGACCGAGCCGCATAACCGTCGTCTTCTCATCCCCATCGGCCGCCGGGGAGAAGCCCGCCAGAGGCCCGCCCGGCTGAGACCCGCCCGCCAGAGGCCCGCCCACCGGAGACCCGGACCCGCCCGGCAACGTCACGGTCGGCTGAGCCACAGTCGTCTGCCCATTGCCGATCACCTGCGTAGCGTCAGCCGACTGCCCCCCGAACCCCGGCACGAACTCCGCCCCCGCCCGCTGCTGCGGGATCACCGCCGTCCGCTCCGAAGCAATCGGCGTCCCCGCCACCGCCGCCGCCCCGCGCGCCCGTCCGATCGTCCCCACGAACAGGATCTCCGGCGGCTCGAACCCGCGCCACCGCCGCGCGCTCAACGCCGTCCCCAGCAGCGGCACCGCCAGCAGCACCGCCAGGCCGTAACCCGGCGTGCTCAGGTTGAAGCCGTCCGAGGCCACATTCTCCGGCCACACCCCGGCATACGACGCCGGGGCGATGCGGGCCCAGGCGCCCACGCCGAGGAAGGCCAGGCCGGCCAGGAGCGGTCCGAGCGGGGAGATCGGGGAGAAGAGCAGGATCGCGTACGCCGTCCCGGCCAGCACGAGCAGCAGCACGCCCGACAGCGATTCGATGCCGCCGTTGTCGCGGGCCCGGCCGGTCAGGTCCTGGTCGAAGCCGACACCGCAGAGGATCCAGACCGCGGGGGCGAGGACGAGGGCATACAGGATGGATCTCAGATGGCGCACGTCCGGACCGTACCGGTCAGCGGCAACGGTGCGGAAGTAACGTGTCGGCCATGAGCGAGCAACCCGCGGGCCGGCCGACCTCGCACTCGCGGGTCACCCTCAGCCGGATCATGAACGCCACCGACGTCAACCTGTACGGGACGGTGCACGGTGGCGTGCTGATGAAGTTCGTCGACGACGTGGCCGGTGCGGCGGCCGCGCGGCACAGCGGCGGTACGGCCGTCACCGCCGCCATCGACGAGATCATCTTCGTGGAGCCGGTGCGGGTCGGTGATCTTGTCCACGCGTACGCGCAGGTGAACTGGACCGGGAGCACCTCGATGGAGGTCGGCGTGAAGCTGACCGGGGAGCGCTGGGACACCGCCGGCGGGGAGCCGCTCACCGTGGCCACCGCGTACCTGGTCTTTGTCGGTGTCGACGTCTCGGGGCATCCCCGGGCCGTGCCCCCGGTGCTGCCGGAGTCGCCGGAGGACGAGCGCCGCTTCCGGGAGGCGATCATCCGCCGCGAGCACCGGCTGGCCCGCCGCAAGGCGATTCAGGACGCCAGATCCACACCGGCTGAGTGATGGTTAAGGTGAGCGCATGACGACGGGCACAGTGCTGTGGACCCCGCCGGCGGACGTCCTCGAGACGTCCCGGATGGGCCGGTTCCTGACCTGGCTGCGCGCCGAGCGCGGGGTCGACGCGGCCGATTATGCCGAGCTGTGGCAGTGGTCGGTCACCGATCTCGCCGGCTTCTGGCGCGCGGTCTGGGACTACTTCGACGTCATCGCGCACACCGAGCCGACCGCGACGCTGCCCGACGCGACCATGCCGGGCGCGCGCTGGTTCCCCGGCGCCACGCTCAACTACGCCGAGCACGTGCTGCGGATGCCGGGGCTGGCCGATGACGATCCGGTCGTCCTCGCGTACTCCCAGACCCGGGAGCCTGTCACGCTCACCGCCCGGCAGCTGCGCGACCAGGTCCGGCGGGTCGCGGCCGGGCTGCGCCGGCTCGGCGTCGGCCCGGGCGACCGGGTCGCGGCCTACGCGCCGAACATCCCGGAGACGTACGTCCTGATGCTGGCGACCGCCAGTCTCGGCGCGGTCTTCTCCTCGTGCGCGCCGGAGTTCGGCTCGCGCAGCGTCATCGACCGGTGGACCCAGATCGAGCCGAAGGTGCTGGTCGCCGTCGACGGCTACCGCTACGGCGACAAGCCGGTGGACCGCCGCGCCGAGGTCGCCGAGATCCGCGCCGCGCTGCCCAGCGTCGAGCACTTCATCGGGATCGGCTATCTGCATGGCGGCGGGGACTGGGCCGGGCTGGACGGCGACGACCCGCTGACCTTCGCCGCGGTCCCGTTCGACCACCCGCTCTACGTCCTCTACTCCTCCGGCACCACCGGCCTGCCCAAGCCGATCGTGCACGGCCACGGCGGCATCCTGCTCGAGCATCTCAAGATGCTGGCCCTGCACCACGACCTCGGCCCCGGCGACCGGTTCTTCTGGTTCACCACCACCGGCTGGATGATGTGGAACTTCCTCGTCTCCGGCCCGGCGGTGGGCGCGGCGATCGTGCTGTTCGACGGCAACCCGGGCCACCCCGATCTGGGCGCGCTGTGGCGGCTCGCCGCCGAGCAGGGCATCACCTACTTCGGTACGTCCGCACCGTTCCTGATGGCGTGCCGCAAGGCCGGCGTCGTCCCGCCGCCGACCGCGATCCGGGGGGTGGGCTCGACCGGTGCCCCGCTGCCGGCCGAGGGATTCCACTGGGTGTACGAGGCACTGGGCGACCGGCCGCAGCTCCAGTCGCTGTCCGGGGGCACCGACGTGTGCACCGGCTTCGTCGGCGGCACCCCGCTGCTGCCGGTGATCGAGGGCGTCATCTCCTGCCGGGCGCTCGGTGCGCGGGTGGAGGCGTACGACGCCGACGGCAAGCCGGTGCTCGGGCAGCTCGGTGAGCTCGTGGTGACCGCGCCGATGCCGAGCATGCCGGTGGGCTTCTGGAACGACCCGGACGGCCGGCGCTACTTCGAGGCGTACTTCGACGTCTACCCGGGCGTGTGGCGCCACGGCGACTGGATCACCATCGCCGAGGACGGCACCTGCGTGATCACCGGCCGGTCCGACGCGACGCTGAACCGCGGCGGGGTGCGGCTGGGCACCGCCGAGTTCTACACAGTGGTGGAGAACGTGCCCGGCATCGTCGACTCGGTCGTCGTGCACCTCGACGCCGACGGCCAGGACGAGCTGCTGCTCTTCGTGGTGCTGACCGAGGGCCTGGAGCTCGACGACGAGCTGCGCGGCCGGATCCGCGGCGAGCTGCGGGCCGCGCTCTCGCCCCGGCACGTCCCCGACGAGATCCATCAGGTACGCGCGGTGCCGCGCACGCTGTCGGCGAAGAAGCTGGAGGTCCCGGTGAAACGCATCCTCACCGGCACCCCGGCCGACCGGGCCGCCGCCACGGGCGCCCTGGTCAACCCGGAGTCGCTGACCGCCTTCGAGCGGCTGGCGGCCTCACGTCAGCAGGAGCGTGACCTTCTCTGACTGCGCCCGGGCCTCGACCTTCGCGGGGTCCAGGTTGCCGCACAGCACGATGCTGGCCCCCGCGATGAGCGGCGCCAGCAGCCAGTCGGCCGGGTCGGGGTAGGCGCGGGCGTCGACCAGCACCCGGTCGCCGGGCTTGATGCCCAGCTCGGCGGCGCGCTCGGTGGCGGTGCGGCAGACCGAGAGGTGGCTCTCCTCGACCGGGCCGGCCAGCGCGCGGTCGTTCTCGCCGACCGGGGCCGAGGCGACGAACCGGTCGCCGAAGCCGCGGACCTCGACGGTGTAGTCGATGAAGCCGGGCGGCACCTGGCGCAGCGGGGCGGCCAGCGGGAGCAGGCCGGTCGCGTACCGGTCGCCGGTGGACCAGGCCGCCGCGATCTCCACGTGCCCGGGTGTGGTGAAGAGCACCTCCACCGGCTGCGGGTCCGGGCCCAGGTCGGCGGCGAGCCCGGCCGCCCACCCGCCGAGCAGCACCGCGGCCGTCTGCCAGTGCGGCGGCAGCAGGACGGCCACCGAGTCGCCCGAGCCCAGGCCGACGCCGTCCACCAGCAGGTTGGCGGTCTTGGCGACCCAGTTGTCCATCGTCGCGCCGGACAGCTCGGTGCGGTCCCCGCTCGCGTCGTCGTACCAGGTCAGCAGGGGAGTGGTGGGGTCGCGGCGCACGGCCGCCGCGAGGGCCGCCGGAATCGTGTCAATCATCGGTGCTGACGATAGTCCGTTGACGGTGGGTGACCATTTGATCTCGGCTCGGCGCGGCCGTGCGACGGACACGCGAACGTCGGAAGTCCGGCGGTGTCGCGGTCGACACGAGACCCATCGAGCGGCGTACCCTTGCCAGTGGTCTGGCCCACAGCCCCCGAGGAGTTGCCACGTGACCGCCGGTCGTCCGCCCCGAGTCCTCGTCGACGCCACGAGCGTCCCCGCCGACCGGGGTGGTGTCGGCAGATACGTCGACGGCCTCCTGGGTGCCCTCGCCACCATCGGCCCGGAGCGGGTCGACCTGGCCGTCGTCGCTCAGCGTTCGGATGCGGAGCGTTACTCCCGGATGCTCACCGGCGCCGAGGTCATCGCCGGCCCGTCCGCCGTCGCACACCGCCCGGCCCGGCTGGCCTGGGAGCAGACCGGTCTGCCGCTGCTGGCCCAGCAGGTCGGGGCCAAGGTGCTGCACTCGCCCTTCTACACATGTCCGCTGCGGGCCGGTTGCCCGGTCACGGTGACTGTGCACGACGCGACGTTCTTCACCGAACCGGAGCATTACGACAACACCAAGCGGACGTTCTTCCGCAGCGCCATCAAGACCTCGCTGCGCCGGGCCGCCCGGGTGATCGTGCCCAGCAAGGCGACCCGCGACGAGCTGATCCGCCTGCTCGATGCCGACCCCACGCACATCGACGTGGCGTACCACGGCGTCGACCACACCGCGTTCCACGCGCCGACCGAGGAGGAGAAGGCCCGGGTCCGCGCCCGGCTGGGCCTCACGGACGCCGGCTACGTCGCCTTCCTCGGCGCCAAGGAGCCCCGCAAGAACGTGCCCAACCTGATCCGCGGCTGGGCCCGCGCGGTCGCCGACTGGCCGCACCCGCCGGCGCTGGTCATCGCCGGTGGCCAGGGCCACGACGACGACATCGACCGGGCGGTGGCCGAGGTGCCGTCGCACCTGCGCCTGCTGCGCCCCGGCTATCTGCGGTACGCGGACCTGCCGGGCTTCCTCGGCGGCGCGCTGGTGGCCTGCTACCCGTCCTTCGGCGAGGGTTTCGGTCTGCCCATCCTCGAGGCGATGGCCTGCGCCACGCCGGTGCTCACCACGCCGCGGCTGTCCCTGCCGGAGGTCGGCGGCGACGCGGTGGCGTACACGACCGAGGACCCGGACCGGATCGCCGAGGACCTCGCCGACCTGCTGCACGACGAGCCCCGCCGGCTCACCCTGGCCAAGGCGGGCTTCGACCGGGCCAAGGAATTCAACTGGTCGACCAGCGCCGAGGTGCACGTCGCGACCTGGAACAGGGTGGCGGCGTGACACTTGGCGCCCAACGGTAACCTGCGCTCGTTACACTCCGTGCGCATGAGTGAGAACCAGGGCGCCCTGTACGCCGTCATTCCCGCAGGTGGCAGTGGTACTCGTCTATGGCCGCTCTCGCGGGCCGGTCACCCCAAGTTCCTGCACCCGCTGACCGGTACGGACGCCTCGCTGCTCCAGGCGACGGTCGAGCGGCTGGCCCCGCTGGCCGCCCCGGACAAGGTGCTGGTGGTGACCGGCGTCGCGCACGCGGCCGAGGTGTCCCGCCAGCTCGTCGCGGTCCCGGTCGAGAACATCATCGTCGAGCCGTCCCCCCGCGACTCCTGCGCGGCCATCGCCCTCGCGGCAGCGGTGATCGCCCGCCGCGAGCCGGAGGCCCTGATGGGCTCGTTCGCCGCCGACCACCTCATCGCGGACGGCCCCCGCTTCATCGAGGTGATCGAGCAGGCGATGGCCGGGGCCCGGCAGGGTCTGCTGATGACCCTCGGCATCACCCCGACACGCCCGGAGACCGGCTACGGCTACGTCCAGTGCGGCGGCCCGGTCGGCGAGGGTTCGGTGCTGGCGGTCGAGGAGTTCAAGGAGAAGCCCTCGTACGACGTGGCCGAGAGCTACGTGAAGTCCGGCAACTACCTGTGGAACGCGGGCATGTTCGTCTGGCGGGTCGACGTCTTCCTGGCCGAGCTGGCCCGTCAGCAGCCGCAGCTGCACGCCGGCATCGCCCGGATCGCCCAGGCCTGGGACTCACCGTCCCGCGAGGAGGTCCTGGGTGAGGCCTGGCCGACCCTGCCCCGCATCTCGGTGGACTACGCGGTGATGGAAGGCGCGGCCGCGGTCGGCCGGGTCGGCACGGTCCCGGGCGACTTCGGCTGGAACGACGTCGGCGACTTCCACACCCTCGGCGAGGTGCTGACGGCGGACAGCGCGGGCAACGTGGTCGTCGGCCAGGACCCGTCGGGTAAGCAGTCGGTGTTGCTGCGCGAGACGGAGAACCTGGTCGTGGTCCCGAACTCGGGCCGGCTGGTGGCCGCGCTGGGCGTCCGCGACCTGATCATCGTGGACACTCCCGACGCGGTCCTGGTCTGCCCGCGCGACCGCGCCCAGGAAGTGAAGTCCCTGGTCGACGACCTGCGCAACAAGGGCGAACTGCACTACATCTAGCTCTGCGGCAGCCGGGCGAACGCCGGTGCCAGCTGCTGGACGACACCGTCGGCCAGGGGGCTGGGCAGGTCGTCGGCCGTGAACCAGGCCAGGTCGGCCGACTCGTCGCTGATCTGCTCGACCGCACCCGGCGGGCAGACGGCGACGAACCGCACGTCGTAGTGGTGGGTCGGCCCGGCCGGCTCGCCGGTGGCCGGCGCGCACGTCACCGGGTGGATGTCGACGTCGATCGGCTCCGGGTCCAGCCGCAACCCGGCGATGCCGGACTCCTCGGTCGCCTCCCGCAGCGCGGCCTGCGCCAGCGTGCCGTCGGTGGCCTCGCAGTGGCCGCCGACCTGCATCCACATGCCGAGACGCCCGTGCAGGCAGAGCAACACGCGGCGCTGCTCGTCGACGATGAGCACGCTGGCGGTGACATGGCCCGGCCGGTGCGCGCGGGTCATCGCGACCGGGCCGGCGGTGAGCAGCTCGAGGGTGCGCTTGCGCGCCAGGTCGGCCGCCTCGGAGGTGGCGTCCCAGCGGCCGAGCGTCTCAACGGCATCGTCGAACAAGGTCAAGGCATCATCCTTC
>NZ_JBEZGQ010000124.1:0-13510 GCF_040650095.1 Actinoplanes sp. NPDC048791
CCGCGGACCCGACGGCGGGGACGGAGCCCACCACGGACCCGGGCCCGGCCGACCCGCCCGCCGCCGAGACCAGCAACGCGCCGCTGAACCCGCAGTCGGTCTTCAAGCTGTTCTACGAGAAGCGCACCCTGAACGTGCAGGTGACGGGCTGCGACACCAGGAAGATCGATCTGGATGAGCCGCGGCTGGACGCGGAGGGTGCGGCGGACATCTCCCTCGACGCGTGTACCGGCGGGATCGCCAAGATGGAGTTCAGTGACGGCGTCGTCGCGGCGGTGGGGGAGAGCGCCATGACGCCGAACGCGTGCGCCGAGCAGATCCAGTTCAGCGCTATCCCGTCGACCAAGGAGTACGCCATGCGCAAGGGCGACGCCTACTGCATCCAGACGTCGCTGGCCGCGGCCAACAGCCGGGGCGACAGCCAGCGCATGGTGGTCGTCACGGTCACCGGGGTCAGCGCCGACAACCTGGTCACGTTGCAGGCGACCGCGTACATCGTGCCTCAGTGAGTGGTCCGGTCCCGGGCCTGTGCGCAGCGGGACGGGGCGTAGCTGACACAATGTCGGGTGCGCCCCGTAACCCTGTGAGGAGAAGTTTCCGTGATCCGTACCCATGACGCCGGCAGCTTGCGTGCGAGCCACGCCGGTCAGACGGTGACGCTCGCCGGGTGGGTCGCCCGCCGCCGCGACCACGGCGGTGTCATCTTCGTCGACCTGCGTGACGCCTCGGGCGTCGTCCAGGTGGTCTTCCGCGAGGAGGACGCGCACGCGCTGCGCAACGAGTTCTGTGTGAAGGTCACCGGCGAGGTCACCCAGCGCCCGGCCGGCAACGAGAACCCGGACCTGCCCACCGGGGCCGTCGAGGTCACCGCGAGCGAGCTGGTCGTGCTCTCCGAGGCCGCGCCGCTGCCGCTGCCCGTCGACGACACCGTCACCGCCTCCGACGACCTGCGCCTGAAGTACCGCTACCTGGACCTGCGCCGCAGTGGCCCGGCCAACGCGCTCAAGCTGCGCAGCCGGGCCAACCAGATCGCCCGGGAGATCCTGCACGCCCGGGACTTCAACGAGATCGAGACGCCGACGCTGACCCGGTCGACGCCCGAGGGCGCCCGGGACTTCCTGGTCCCGGTCCGGCTCCAGCCCGGCACCTGGTACGCCCTGCCGCAGTCCCCGCAGCTGTTCAAGCAGCTGCTGATGGTGGCCGGCATGGAGCGCTACTACCAGATCGCCCGCTGCTACCGCGACGAGGACTTCCGCGCCGACCGGCAGCCGGAGTTCACCCAGCTCGACATCGAGATGTCCTTCGTGACCCAGGACGACATCATCGAGCTCGGCGAGGAGCTCGTGGTCAAGCTCTGGGGCGAGCTCGCCGGCTACCAGGTGCAGACCCCGATCCCGCGGATCACCTGGACCGACGCGATGAACCGGTACGGCTCCGACAAGCCCGACCTGCGGTACGGCCTGGAGCTGACCGAGCTGACCGACTACCTGCGCGGCACCGAGTTCCGGGTGTTCGCCGGCGCGATCGACGCCGGGGGTTACGTCGGCGCGGTCGTCATGCCGGGTGGCGCCTCGCAGACCCGCAAGGAGCTCGACGGCTGGCAGGACTGGGCCAAGGCGCGCGGCGCCCGCGGCCTGGCCTATGTGGTGCTGGACGCGGAGACCGGCGCGGCGCGTGGCCCGGTCGCCAAGAACCTCTCCGAGGCGCACCTGGCCGGTCTGGCCGATGTGGTGGGCGCGAAGCCGGGCGACGCGGTGTTCTTCGCCGCCGCCACCGAGCGTCGTGAGGCCCAGGAGCTGCTGGGCGCGGCCCGCATCGAGATCGCCAAGCGGGCCGGGCTGATCGACGAGTCCACCTGGGCGTTCTGCTGGGTCGTCGACGCCCCGATGTTCGAGAAGACGGACGACGGCGGCTGGACGGCCGTGCACCACCCGTTCACCTCGCCGAACGCCGAGTGGATGGACAAGTTCGAGGAGGCGCCGGACAAGGCGCTGGCCTACGCGTACGACATCGTGGTCAACGGCAACGAGATCGGCGGCGGCAGCGTCCGTATCCACCGTGGTGACGTGCAGAGCCGGGTCTTCGACCTGCTCGGCATCACCCCGGAGGAGGCCCAGGACAAGTTCGGCTTCCTGCTGGAGGCGTTCAAGTACGGCCCGCCGCCGCACGCCGGCATCGCGCTCGGCTGGGACCGCACCTGCATGCTGCTCTCCGGCAACGAGTCGATCCGCGAGGTCATCGCGTTCCCGAAGACCCGCGGCGGCTACGACCCGCTGACCACCGCGCCGACGCCGATCACCGCCCAGCAGCGGCTGGAGGCCGGCATCGACGCGAAGCCGAAGGCGACGGCGGCGACGCCCGGCACCGACGGTGTGGCAGCCCCGGTGGAGCCGTCGAACTAGTGCGGATGCTGGTGGTCGGCGCCAGCGGCTATCTCGGCAGCGAGACGGCCCGGCTGGCGTCAACCACCGGCGCGCAGGTCACCGGCACCTCCACGACGGGCGCCGGCGGCTGGTCGCGGCTGGACATCACGGACCGCGCGGCGGTCCACGCGCTGATCTCCCGGGTACGGCCGGCAGTCGTGATCAACACGGCGGCCCGGATGGACAGCTGGGCTGTCTGCGCCGACGGTGCCGCCCACGTGGCTCTCGCGGCTGCCGCGATCGGCGCCCGGCTCGTGCACATCTCCTCGGACGCGGTGCACGCCGGCCGGCCTGAGCCGTACGCCGACGACGTGGCGCCGAGCCCGCTGTATCCGTACGGTGCGGCGAAGGCAGCGGCCGAGACGGCCGTCGCCGCGATCGACCCGGCAGCGGCCGTGGTCCGCACCTCGCTGATCGTCGGCGACGAGCGCAGCAAGCAGGTCAAACTCTCGCTGGACCTCATCACCGGCCGGCGGCCAGGTGCGCTGTTCACCGACGAGATCCGCTGCCCGATCGACGTGACCGACCTGGCCGCGGCGGTCCTGGAGCTGGCCGGCACGGACCACGCGGGCACTGTCAACATCGCCGGCCCGCAGGCGGTGAGCCGGGCCGAGCTCGGCCGGCTGGTGGCCGCCCGGCACGGCCTGGACCCGGCGACCGTGCCGGTGAGCACGATCGCCGAGGGCAGGCTGGGTCCGCGCCCGGCCGAGGTACTCCTGGACAGCACCCTCGCCGCCGGCCTGCTCCGGACCCGGCTGCGTGGGGTCGCCGAGGCCCTAGGCGTCGCGTAGCCGGATCAGCAGTCCACCGGCGAGCAGCGCCGCGGCGGCCCACGCGCCGAGCACGGCGAGTCCCCGCCACGGGCTGATGGCCAGGCCGTCGAGGCCGGTGGTGCTCTGGATCGCCAGCCCGGCCGTCATCGGGGCGATCTGGTCCAGGTGCCGCCGGAAGTCCGGGTCGGTCGCGGCCAGCCCGACGATCGGGAAGACGTAGAGCAGCCCCAGGACGAGGCCAGCCGCGGTCGCGGGGGTACGGACAGCAGCCGTCACGCCGAGCGCGAGCAGACCGATCAGGACGAGGTACAGCACCGACCCGAAGGCCGCCCGCAGCACCGTGGCGTCGGCGACCGTCAGCGGTAGCAGGCGGTTCCCGGCCATCAGCGAACCGGCCACACCCGCGGTGGCGGCGGCCGTCACCACCGCGGTGAGCACCAGCGCCTTGGCGGCCAGGACGGTGAGCCGGCGCGGGACCGCGGCCAGGCTGACGTGGATCATGCCGGTGCCGTACTCGGCGCCGATGAGCTGCACCGCCAGGACGGCGACGACGGCCTGGCCGAGCTGGACCCCGGTGAGGCTGACCTTGGTGATGTCCACCGCGCAGATCCCGGCGGGGCAGTCGGTGGCCGCGGCCGCCAGGATGCTGATCCCCACTGTCGCCACGACGACGCTGAGCAGCAGCAGGACCATTCCGGGCGTGGTCCGCAGCTTCGTCCACTCCGCGTGCAGGGCCCGCCTCATACGTCACGCCGCCGCAGCGAGAGCCCGGCCAGGCCCAGGACCAGCGCCGCCCACCCGGCCAGTACGGCCAGACCGGCCCACGGTGGCAGCGGGAAGTAGCCGTTCACCGGGATGGGGAAGTCGTCGACCTGCGGATAGCTGACCAAGCTCTGCTGCACGGCGAATGCGGCGGCCGGCGTGACCCGCAGCAGCCACTTGGCCGGCTCCGGCGGCAGGACCGTCATGGCCAGCAGGTACGGCAGCACGATCACCACGATCCCGGCCACGACAGCGGTGAGTCCCCGCCGCAGCAGGGCACCCAGCCCGAGCGCCAGCACCGCCGCGCCCGCCAGCAGCAGGCCGGTGCCCACGACGAGACGCACCTCGGTGCCGGTCGTGGCCGGATGCAGGTAGACGCCGTTGGCCCGCAGCACCTGCCGGCCGACGACGATGACCACCGCCGCGGCCAGCACCCCCAGCCCGAAGGTGACCGTGCCGATGATCGTGGCCTTGGCCAGCAGGATCCGGCCGCGCCGGGGGACCGCGGCCACCGTCGTGCGGATCATCCCGCGCCGGTACTCGGCGGTCATCGTCATCGTGGCCACGACGACCACCAGGATCAGCCCGGCGAAGGTGCCGGCCAGGGTCTGGCTCACCGTGGTGCCGATGCCGGAGATGCCGGAGACCGCCGGGGCGATGTCGCCGCTGCCCGTCACCCGCAAGCTCGCGCCGAGCCGCTCCGGCTGCGGGGATGCGTCGCCACCGACCTCGGTCCGGTTCCAGCTCGCGTCGGATCCGGTGCCCCGGCCGGTGAGGTTGTCGAACGTCGCGGTGACCTCGCTCGGGCCGCCCATCGCGCCGCCCACCCCACGGCCGCCGCCGAGGATCCAGGTGAACTGCGGCGAGGTCGCGAAGGTGCCGACCTGGGCGGTCGCCGGGAGCCCGGGCAGCCGTACGGTGCCCACGGTCGTCCACGCCGTACCGTCGGGCGACTCCTCGCCGGTGATCGTCGGCCCGGCCCGGGTGAGCCGCAACCAGCGTGGCGTGGTGGCCGGAGCGGACGGGCCGGCCCGGTCGTGCACGTAGTCGTGCTGCATCCGCACACCGTGGGCCCCGGTCAGCATGATCGCGGCGTACGTCGAGCCGGGCCGGGTGCCGTCCTTGATGATCAGACCACCCTTGGCCCACGGGGCGAGCCCGGGCTGACCGTCCCCGGTGCCGCCCTCGGCCACCTGTGGGCCGGTGCTGTCCGGCGGTCCGCCCAGGCCGGGCTTGCGGGGCAGGACGCCGGTGAGCCCGTTCAGCCGTACCGTGATGCTCCCGTCGCCGGTCAGCGACCGGTGCACGAAGGTGAAGTGGTCGGTGACCTCCTGTCCGCCCGGCCCGACCGGCAGCACGCACTCCGACTGCGGGCCGTTGCGCCCGCACGATCCCTGCCCGCCGGTGAGCAGCCCCAGCCCGACCACCGCGGCGGCTGCGACGGCCAGCGCGACGACCCAGCCGCGCACGGTCCGCAGCTTGGTCCACTCGGCGTGCAGCACCGCCCTCATCGCGACGCCTCCGGCGACCCGGCCGCCCGGAACTCCACCGCGTCGCGGGTCAGCTCCAGGTACGCCCGTTCCAGGCTGCCGTGCCGGGCCAGCAGCTCCGGCATGGTGCGGTCGGCGAGCACCCGGCCCCGGCCGACCAGCACCACGTGGTCGGCGGTGTCCTGGAGCTCGCTCATCAGGTGGGTGGAGAGCAGCACCGCGCGGCCTTCGGCGGCCAGCGCCCGCAGGAAGCCGCGGATCCAGACGATGCCCTCCGGGTCCATCCCGTTGAACGGCTCGTCGAGCATCAGCACCGGCGGGTCACCGAGCATCGCCGCCGCGATCCCGAGCCGCTGACGCATCCCGAGCGAGAAACTGCCGGCCCGGCGCCGGGCCACGCTGGTCAGACCGGCCTGCTCCAGCACCTCGTCGACGCGCGCCGCGGTCAGCCCCTGCGAGTGGGCCAGCCAGAGCAGGTGGTTGCGGGCGGTGCGGCCCGGCTGCAGCGCGCCGGCATCCAGCAGGGACCCGACAACGCGCAACGGGCAGGGCAGGCTCCGGTACGGCCGCCCGCCGACCAGTGCGGTCCCGGCGTCCGGCGCGTCCAGCCCCAGGACGACCCGCATGGTGGTGGACTTGCCGGCGCCGTTGGGGCCGACGAAGCCGGTGACC
Organism: Actinoplanes sp. NPDC048791; assembly: GCF_040650095.1. Classification (NCBI taxonomy): domain Bacteria; kingdom Bacillati; phylum Actinomycetota; class Actinomycetes; order Micromonosporales; family Micromonosporaceae; genus Actinoplanes; species Actinoplanes sp. NPDC048791. The sequence continues at coordinate 6,121 of NZ_JBEZGQ010000124.1, forward strand.
TGTCCCGGTTCGACGGCGAAGGACATCCCGTCCAGGGCGAGGGTGGGCCCGAAGCGTTTCCGCAGGCCGGTGACGACGATGCTGGTCTGGTTCATGCGGTGGTGTCTACGCGGGCGCCGGTGTCGCCACGGTGGCGCCGGCTGACACCCCACTGACACCCGGCGCCTGGCATCGTGAGGTCATGCGCGTGCTGGTCGTGGAGGACTTCGAGATCCTGGCCCGTACCCTCGGCACGGGTCTGCGCCGTGAGGGCATGGCCGTGGACGTGGTCCTGGACGGCCCGGACGCCTTGGAGCACCTGGCCGTGACCCGCTACGACGTGGTCGTGCTCGATCGTGACCTGCCCGGCGTGCACGGTGACGAGGTGTGCCGCCGGATCGTCGCCGAGGGCTCGGGCAGCCGGGTGCTGATGCTGACCGCGGCCGCCACGGTCGGGCAGCGGGTTGCCGGCCTGGGGCTGGGCGCCGACGACTACCTGCCCAAGCCGTTCGACTTCGCCGAGCTCGTGGCCCGGATCCGGGCGCTGGGGCGGCGCCCGGCCACCGCGCTGCCGCCGGTCCTGCACAGCGGCGACCTCATGCTCGACCCGAACCTGCGGGTGGTCACCCGCGGCGGCCGCCGGCTCGAGCTCAGCGGAAAGGAGTTCGCCGTGCTGGAGTGCCTGCTCGCCGCCCAGGGCCGGCTGGTGCCGGCCGAGGAACTGCTGGAACGCGTCTGGGACGAGGCGGCGGACCCGTTCACCACGGCGGTGAAGACGACCATCCGCCGGCTGCGCGTCAAGCTCGGTGATCCGCCGCTGGTGCATACCGTCCGCGAGGCGGGCTACCGGATCGGCGCCCCGTGAGCGCCCGCCGCCGGCTGCGGACCCAGCTGACCCTGCTGTACGCGGTGCCGTTCCTGGCGTCCGGGGCGATCCTGCTCAGCATCCCGATCCTGCAAGGGCGGGAGAGCACTCCGGTGGGCATCGGCGTCGGCCCGCCGCCGGTGGCCCCCGTCCCGGGCCCGGATTTCGCCCGGGTGGTCACCGCCTCCGCCGTCGGGCTGGCCGCCATGGGGCTGGTCGCGCTGGTGCTGGGCTGGCTGATCGCGGGACGGTTCCTGCGCCCGCTGCGGGAGATCACCGCGACCGCCCGGGACATCTCGGCCCGCAACCTGCACCGCCGGCTCGGCCGCACCGGCCGCAACGACGAGTTCACCGAGCTCGCCGCGACCCTCGACGACCTGTTCGGGCGGCTGGAGGCGTCCTTCACCGCCCAGCGCGACTTCGTCGCCAACGCCTCGCACGAGCTGCGTACGCCGCTGACTGCCCAGCGGGCCCTGCTGCAAGTGGCCCTGGCCGATCCGGACGTCACGGTGGAGAGCCTGCGGGCCGCGGGCCGCGACGTGCTCGACCTGGGGGCCGCGCAGGAACGCCTGATCGACGCCCTGCTCACCCTGGCCACCGGCGAGCAGGGTGTCGAGCACCGGGAGCCGTTCGACCTGGCCGACGTGGCCGGGGCGGTGATGACCGGCCGGCAGGACGAGGCGCAGCGACGCGACCTCAAGGTGCGGGTGCGACTCGACGCGGCTCCGGCCACCGGCGACCGCCGCCTGGTCGAGAGCCTGGTGGCCAACCTGGTCGACAACGCGTTGCGCCACAACACACCCGGCGGCAGCGTCGAGCTCCGCACAGCGACCGTCGACGGCCGGGCCACCCTGACTGTCCGTAACACCGGCGGGGTCATCCCGCCGGCCGAGCTGGACCGCCTGTTCCAGCCGTTCCAGCGCCTCGGCGCCCAGCGGCTCGGCCACTCCGGCGGCCACGGCCTGGGCCTGGCCATCGTCCGGGCGATCGCCACCGCCCACGGCGCGACGCTCGTCCCGGCCGCGCCCCCGGAGGGCGGCCTGGCCATCGAGGTGCGCTTCGGGTGATCGTTGCCGATGATGGAGCCGACCCCGTCATCGAGGAGGCGTCCGTGCTGGCCGAACCCACCATCCTGTGGCGCGACGAGCAGCTGTACGTCGCCCGGCGCGAGTCGATCACCATGACCGAGTTCGCGCGGGTCGCCGATCACCTGCCGGCCCTGTTCGGCTGGCTGGGCGAGCGCGGCGTGGTCCCGGCCGGTGCGCCCTTCTTCCGCTACCGCGTGATCGACATGTCCGCCGAGCTGGTGGTGGAGGCCGGCATCCCCTTGCCGGCGCTGATCGAGGTCGCCGAGCCCGACTTCGTCGACGTGCTGCCCGCGGGCCGGTACGCGACCCTCACCCACATCGGCCACCCCGACGAGCTGATGGGCGTCACGGCCACGCTGCTGGACTGGGGACAGCATCAGGGCGTGCGCTGGGACGTGACCCCGACCCCGGAGGGCGAGGTGTGGGGCGCCCGGCTGGAGGTGCTGCTGACCAACCCGGCCGAGGAGCCGGACATGCACAAGTGGGAGACCGCGCTGCTGTTCCGCCTGGCCGATTAGCCTGCGGCATGGAGTTCTTCTGCTACCACCGCGACCGGCCCGGCTCCGCGGCGCTGCGCGGCGAGCTGCTGGCGGACCACTGGTCCTACATGGACGGCTATGCGACCGGGATGATCGCCCGCGGTCCGACGTTCGCGGACGACGGTGAGACGCCGACCGGCAGCGTGCACATCGTCGACCTGCCCGATCCCGCCGCGGCGCGGACGTTCGCCTTCGCCGAGCCCAATTACCAGGCCGGCGCGTACCGGGACGTGCTGCTGCGCCGGTGGCACAACCTGCTCGGGCGCACGATGTGGGACTTCGCCGGCGGCCGCAGCGGCGGACATCGCTACCTGGTGCTCGGGCTCGGCGCGGGGCCGGGCGCCGACCTGACCGCGCCGGCTGCGGCGGACGATCTGATCGCGTACGGGCCGCTGTTGTCCGACGACGGTGCCGCCTGGCTGGGCACGGCGGCGCTGGTGCGGGCGGTGGATCCGAGCCGGGCGCGGACGGTGCTGACCGCCGACCGGTACGCCGCCGTCGAGGTCCACAACTGGGCGTTCGGCGGGCGCCGCTGACCGAGCTCCACTGTGGACCGGAATGCCCGGATTCCCGGGTGGCGCCAGTCAATCGTGAGGATTTCTCTTGATCGTTGATCTATCACTATACGTGTCTGCGCGGATACGATCAGCGGCAGCGACGGCGCGCCCACCGGTGTCCGTGTCCGACTCGCCGTTGTCTCTCGCCGCTTGCCGACCCCACGAGGAGTTGCAGTGGACGCGTACTTCATGACCGCGCGCCATGAACAGTTGCGCCAGGAGGTGCGGGCGTTCGCGGAGACCGAGGTACGCCTGCGGATCGACGAGATGGAAGCGTCCCGCGCGGTCCAGTACGACCTCTCGCGGCTGATCGCCCGCCAGGGCTGGATCGGGGTCACGATCGGCCCCGGGCACGGCGGCATGGGCCTCGGTCACCTGGCCAAGACCATCATCATCGAGGAACTGGCCCGGGTCAGCGGCGCGATGGGCGCCATGGTGCAGGCGTCCCAGCTGGGCGTGGCCAAGATCCTGCACTTCGGCGACGCGGACCAGCAGGCGAAGTGGCTGCCGGCCATCGCGGCGGGGGAGTGCCTGCCGACGATCGCGGTCACCGAGGAGCACTCCGGCGGGCACGTGCTCGGCATGTCGGCCACCGCCGTCCGCGACGGCTCGGATTACGTCCTCAATGGACGCAAGGTCTTCGTCGGCAACAGCCACGTCGGTGACCTGCACGGCGTGGTGGTGCGCACCGGTCCCGGTTCCAAGGGCCTGTCGGCGTTCCTCGTCGAGGCGGACCGGCCCGGCTTCTCGCTCGGCCCGCACCGGGCGGCGATGGGCCTGCACGGCTTCAGCTTCGGCGAGCTCACCTTCGCCGACTGCCGGATCCCGGCGGCCAACCGGCTGGGGGCCGAGGGCGACGGCCTCTCCGTGGCCTACTCCTCCAGCATCCTGTACGGCCGCCCGAACCTGACCGCGGTGGCGCTCGGCATCCACCAGGCGCTGGTCGAGGAGACCTCGGCGTACGTGACCGAGCGGCACCGCTACGGCAAGCCGCTCGGCGAACTGCTGCCGATCAAGCTCAAGCTGGGCCAGATGCAGTCCCGGCTGATGACCGCGCGACTGGCGGCGTACCACGCCGTGCACACGCTGGACCAGGGGCTGCCCTGCGACGCGGAGCTGATGAACGCCAAGCTCATCAACGTCGAGTCCGCATTGGACAGCGCCCGCAACGCGATGGAGATCCACGCCGCCGCCGGGCTCTACGCGGACCGGCCGGTGGAGCGCTACCTGCGCGACGCCCACCACATCTTCGCCCCGGCCGGCACCTCGGACGTGCAGCTGATCCGCCTGGCCGAGGTCGCCCTGGGTACGACCAAGGGCCAGTGGTCCCAGCGGCTGGCCACCCGTCCGGCCGCGGAGGCCGTCACCCCGTGAGCCGCGGTCAGCGGCTGTCCTCCCGGCGGTGGATCTGGGTGATCAGCTCGGCGGCCATCGACTTGATGGTCTCCAGGCCGGGCCGCCCCCACGGGCGGGGCTCCACGTCCACCACGCAGATCGTGCCGAGCGTCGTGCCCGTCCGGTCGATCAGCGGCGCGCCCAGGTAGGACCGGATGCCGATCTCGTCGACCACCGGGTTGCCGGCGAAGCGGGGGTAGTCGCAGACGTCGTCGAGGACCAGCGCCTTGCGGCGTACCACCACGTGCGGGCAGTAGCCGTGGTCGCGGTCCATGACCCGGCCCGGCGAGGCGGACGGGTCACCCTTGGCCACGGTGTGCAGCCCGGCGAAGTACTGCCGGTCCTCACTGATGAAGTTCACCATCGCGTACGGGGCGCCGGTGACCTCGGTCAGCTTGCGTGCGAAGTCGTCGAACTCCGGGTCCGGCTGCTCACCGAGGCCCAGCTCGCGCAGCCGCCGCATCCGCAGCGGCACCTCCAGGTCGGTCGGGGTCAGCGGGTGGTGCGGGGACGAGTCGTAGATCATGCCAAGCTCCGGATGGCCGTCGGGGTGGGATGTACGCCGAGCAGGTGCTGGATGAGCTGGACGAGCACACCCGTGGCGGACCGGCTGTCACGGGCGTCGCAACTGACGATCGGCACGTCGGGCCGCAGGTCGAGCGCGCTGCGCACGTCGTCCGGCTCGTACCGGAACGCGTTGTCGAACTGGTTGACGGCCACCAGGAAGCCGATGCCGCGCGACTCGAAGAAGTCCACCGCCGCGAAACAGTCCTGCAGCCGGCGGGTGTCGGCCAGCACGACCGCGCCCATCGCCCCGGCGGACAGCTCGTCCCACATGAACCAGAAGCGTTCCTGGCCGGGCGTGCCGAACAGGTAGAGGATGTGCCGGCGGTCGATGGTGATCCGGCCGAAGTCCATCGCGACCGTGGTGGTCGTCTTGCGCTCGATACCGGTCAGGTTGTCGGTGCCGACGCCCGCGGTGGTGAGGATCTCCTCCGTCCGCAGGGGTTCGATCTCGCTGACCGCGCCCACGAACGTCGTCTTGCCCACCCCGAACCCACCGGCGATGAGCAGTTTGAGCGGCGTCGGGAACGGATCAGAGTCGTCGCTGTAAGGCATTGAGAATGGTCTCCAGTACCGCCGTGTTGGTGGGTTCGGCCGCCGGGCCGGGGGATCGGGTGTCGATGGCGCCGGCGTCGACCAGGTCGGAAAGCAGGATCTTGGTGACGACCGCGGGCAGCCGCAGCCGGGCGGCGACCTCGGCGACCGTCGTGGGGCTGCCGCACAACCCGAGGGCCTCGGCGTGGTCGGGCTCGAGCTGACCGTGCGGCAGCCGGCCGGTCGCCCGGACCATCGACAGCAGTTCCAGGTGGGTGCTGGGCTGGGTGCGCCCGTTGCTCACCGTGTACGGCCGGACGAGACGTCCCGCGGCGTCGTCGAGCCAGTGCTCGTCGTCGGCCCGCCCCATCGTCACCGACCCGCGCCGCCGGGATGGCCGGCCGCCTGCCGGACCGGGGTGCCCAGGTACGGCCGCACACTCTTGACGAGCTGCGCCATCTCGTAGCCGAGCACTCCCGGGTCGGCGTCCTTGCCCGCGATGACGGCGAGCACCGCCCCGGAGCCGGCGGCGGACACGAACAGCAGGGCGTCCTCCAGCTCGGCCACGACCTGGCGCACCGCCTCCCCGCCACCGAACCGCGTTCCGGCGCTGCGGGCCAGCGAGAACAGCCCGGAGGCGATGGCGGCCAGATGGTCGGCGCCGTCGTCGTCCAGTCCGTGCGCGGCCTTGCGCAGCCCGTCGGAGGAGAGCAGCAGCGCGCTACGGGTGTCCGGGACGCGCTCGACCAGCCCGGACAGCAGCCAGACGAGGTCCTGGGCGGAACGTACCGGGTCGTTGCTCAGCATCTGAGCACACCTTTCTCAGTGGGGCTCGGGTCTCGGTGGGGCTGGGGGAGGGGACCGTCAGTGCTGGTCGGACGGGGCCGGCTCGGCCGGGGAGTGCGGCCCGGCGTCGCTGCGGGAGACGCCCTGCATGAACGAGGCCATGAGACCGGGATCGTGCTCGGCGCCGTCGTCCTCGGGGGCCGGCGGCGGCCCGAACTGCAGCTGCGGCGCCAGATGCGTCTGGCTGTGCCGGCGCGGCAGCGGGGGCGGGGTGACGGTGGGCCGGCCCTCGGCCACCTCGGCCCCGGTACGCCGCAGCGCCCCGGCAGCCACCGGCGCCGGATTCGGCGGTGCCTGCTGCAGGGGCGCCTGCTGCGGGGGTGCCGCCTGCGGGGTTGCCTGCTGCGGGGTTGCCGCCTGCACGGGTGCCTGCTGTGGGGGTGCCTGCTGCTGCGGTGCCGAAATCGGGGGTGCCGAAATCGCGGGTGCGGGCACTGCGGAGACGAGGGCGGGGGCGGGGGTGTCCGGGGCGCCGGTGAAGGCGGGCCAGGTCGGCGGGGGTGCCGCGATCTGGGACGGGCCCGGTACCCGCTGCACCAGCTCCATGGTGTTCTGGGTCAGGGCCGGCTGGGCCACCACCGGGCCGCGGTCGTCCTGGGCCGAGCCGAGCAGCTGCTGCGGCAGGATGATCACGGCCTGGGTGCCGCCGTAGATGTTGCCCTGCAACTGCACGGTGACGCCGTGCTGGCGGGCGATCATCGAGACCACGAACAGCCCGATCCGGCCGTCGCGCAGCAGCTCGTCCAGGTTGATGTCCTCCGGGTTGACCAGCAGCCGGTTCAGCCGGTCCTGGTCCTCCCGCTGGATGCCCAGCCCGCGGTCCTCGACCTCGACCGCCACCCCGGCCGCGACGTGCTGCGCGCGCAGCAGCACCTGGGTCTGCGGCGGGGCGAACATCGTCGCGTTCTCGATCAGCTCGAGGTGGTCTAGTACGCCACCGACGTCACCGAGGACAAGCTGCGCAACGCCGAGTACCAGGGCAAGGACATGGCCATCAACCGGGCGCTGGCGGTCATCGAGTTC
>NZ_JBEZGQ010000125.1:0-13393 GCF_040650095.1 Actinoplanes sp. NPDC048791
CAGGTCAGGCCTATCCGGTCGTAGGGGTTACCGGGGTGGTAGAGGGCTACACCGCCCCGCACGTGCGGTCCTGCCTGCTCGGGCTGCTCGCCGATCAGCCCGAGGCCCTGGTGGTCGACGTCCGGCAGCTCACCGCCGGTGCGCCCGACGCGGTCGCCGTGCTGACCGACCTCGCCCGGGACGCCGCCGACTGGCCGGGCTGTCACCTGCTGCTGAGTGCCGGCCCGGGCGCCTCGGCCTGGCGCGACACCGGCCTGCCGGTCTGGCCGACGCCCGAGGAGGCCATCGCCGCCCTCGGCGCCCCGGAGCCGCAGCGCTTCCTGCGGTCCCCGCTCGAGCCGGTCGTCGGGGCTGCCCGGCGTTCGCGGGAGCTGGTCACCGAGGCGTGCGCCCGCTGGGACCTGCCGGATCTGGCCGGCCCCGCCTGCATCGTGGTCACCGAGATGGTCAACAACGTGGTCGCGCACGCGCACACCTCGATGACGGTGCTGTTCGCCCTGCGCGGCGAGAGCATGTCGGTGGCTGTTCGCGACCACTCCACGCACGTGCCCCGCTTCACCGGCAGCCCGGTCCCGGTGACCTCGTACGGCGGCCGCGGCCTGCTGCTGATCGACTCGGTGGCGCAGCGCTGGGGCAGTCTGCCGCTGGACGACGGCAAGGTCGTGTGGGCCGTGCTGGACGCCGGTGAGTCCGCCGGTCAACTGCCCAGCACAGGCTTGGCGGGCCACGCGCGCGGGTAGATTGCGGGACATGCGAGACAACGACTACCCGACCGAGGTGTCCGACCCGGAGGCCTCCGGGCTGCCCGAGACCGCGGACGACGACTCGAACGCGTACGACTCGGTGGAGAGCACCCGGTGGGCCGACGGTGCCGATCCGGCGGCGCTCGCGGGTGTCGGCCCCGGCGGTTCCAACCGCTACGGCGACACCGCCGAGGAGGCCCGTCAGGGCGAGCCGCTGGACTACCGGCTGCGCCAGGAGGAGCCCGACGTCGGCGCCGAGGACCCGCTGCCGGTCGAGCGGGACCCGATCGACGAGACCGTCGACTCCTCCGAGCAGCGCCGGTTCGACGCGGACGTGTGGGGCGCGAGCCCGACCTCCGACCCGAATTCCGCGGTGTCGCTCTACGACGACGGCCAGCTCGACGCGGACGACCCGCGGCCGGTGGGCCGGCTGGTGGAGACCGACGAGGGCTACGGCAGCGACGACGAGGCCGACAGCATCGCGTACGACGCCGGCGCGTCCGGTGGCGGCGCCAGCGCGGAAGAGCTGGCCATGCACGAGACCAACGCGCCCGACTACCGCTAGTCCAGCCCCTGCTCGATGGCGTAACGGGTGAGCTCGACCCGGTTGTGCAGCTGGAGCTTGCCGAGCGTGTTCTGCACGTGGTTCTGCACGGTGCGGTGGCTGAGGACGAGCCGGTCGGCGATCTGCCGGTACGACAGGCCCTTGGCCACCAGCCGCAGCACCTCGGTCTCGCGCTCGGTGAGCTTCGGTGTCATGCCGTCCGCGGCGGGCGGCTCGACGGCCAGCCGGCGGAACTCGCCGAGCACCAGCCCGGCCAGCCCGGCCGTGAAGACGGTGTCCCCGGCGGCGGTGCGGCTCACCGCGTCCAGGAATTCGGCCTGGGCGGCGGACTTGAGCAGATAACCGCTCGCCCCGGCCTTGACCGCGTCGAGCACGCTCTGCTGCTCGCCGCTGGCCGAGAGCATCAGCACCCGGACGCCGGGCACCGCCTCCAGCAGGCCGTTGATCACTTCGACGCCGGACACGTCCGGCAGTTGCAGGTCGAGCACGACCACGTCCGGGCGGGCCGCCGCGGCGATCCGGACCGCCTGGCGCCCCTCGCCGGTCGTCGCGACCACGTCGTAGCCGGCCGCGGTCAGGTCGCGGCTGACCCCCTCGCGCCACATCGGGTGATCGTCCACGACCATGACCCGGGTCCTCGGTGCCTCTGTCACCGGCTCAGCCTATCGATGCCCGCGGCACGCTCAGCTCCACCTCGGTGCCCTGCCCGGGCGCGGAGGTGATCCGCACGGTGCCGCGCAGGTCGGCGATCCGGCCGCGGATCGACTGGGCCACTCCGAGCCGGCCCTGCTCCTCCGCCTGGGCGAACCGCTCGGGCGGGACTCCGCAGCCCTCGTCGCGCACGCTCACGGTCACCTCGGCGGGCTCGTCCTCGACCAGCACCCACGCCTTGGTGCCCGGCTCGCAGTGCCGCACCACGTTGTCCAGGGCGGCGCCGACGGCGGCCGCCAGCTCGGTCGCCACCCGCGAGGGCAGGCGGACCGCGCCGGCCGGGGCGGCGACCGACACCGTGGCCGACGCGTACGGGTCGAGCAACGTGATCAGATCCACCTCGGCGTGCTCGTCGACCGGTTCCGCCGTCCGCCCGGTGACCAGGGTGCGCAGCGCCGCCTCCTGTTCACCGGCCAGCCGGGCCAGCTCGCCGGCCTCCCCGTCCAGGCCGGCCCCGCGCCGTTTGACCAGCGCGAGCACCTGGAGCACCGAGTCGTGGATGTCGCGGGCCAGCCGTTCGCGTTCCCGGATGGTCGCCTCGAGCTGGATGGCTCGTTCCAGGCGCTGCTGCGACCGCTGGGCGATGCCGACCAGGTAACCGACCGCCGTCGCGGCCAGCACCATGAGCACCGTGCCGGTGAACGCGGCCTGGTCGTAGTGGGCGCGGACGGTCAGGTCGGTGGCGCCCATGGCCAGCGCCGCCGCGATGCCCCAGCGCCGGCCGCCGGCCACGGCCCAGGCGATCACCGGGGCGACGTGCCAGGCCACGGCCAGGGTCGGCAGGCCGGCCTCGAGCCCGGCCCGGCCCACCACCCAGAGGCTGGCGGCCATCACGCCCATGGTGACCAGCAGGTCGACCACCAGCAGGGGTGGCCGGCGCCGGGCCGGTACGGCGTACGCGTACGTGGTGAACACCGTCCAGGCGGCCACCACCGCGAGCGCCGGCCAGGCCAGCATGGGCCGTTCGTAGGCCCCGACGTTGCGGACCACCAGGACGGCCACGTAGACCAGGGCGGCGATCCGGTACACCGCGATCGCCCGCCACAGCGGGTTCTGCAGCCCGCTCGATTGCGCCATGGGCCGACGATCCCACACCGCCGCCCACAGGTACCTCCGCTCGCCCAGCGGAATGATCAGACGTCGCCTACGGTCGAGTCATCGGTACGGAAGCATTGATCTCAGAGGCGTTCGACCGTAGCCGGATCACCGCGCTGCGGCATGCCGTCGCGGCCCGCGCCGAGGAGGCGGGCATGACCGGGGCCCGGCTGGACGATTTTGTGGTGGCCGTCAACGAGCTGCTCACCAACGCGGTGCGGCACGGCGGCGGCACCGGGCATCTCGGTCTCTGGGCCCAGGACGGTTCGGTTTTCTGCGACGTGACCGACCACGGCGCCGGCCTGACGGCGCTGATCCCGCACAAGCCGCCACCGGACCAACCGGGCGGCTGGGGCCTTTGGCTGGTCCGGGAGCTGACGGACACATGTGAGATCAAAACCGGACCTGACGGTACGGCCGTACGCATTTCCAGCCGCACCGACGCGAAATCCTGAATCTTTTTTTAATTTCGGCTCTTCCGACTTGACGTTTGCCCGCAGATCTTCTTATGTCTCTGCTGACGCTTCAGCATCATTGCCCCCCGGAGGTTTCCCCGTGCCGCGACACAGCGCGCCGCAGCAGCCCACGTGGCTGCGCCCCCGACTAGTCGTCGCATTCGTGGTCGCGACCGCCGGACTGGTGACCGCCGTCTGGCTGCCGACCCGCAACGACAGCGCGGACGCCGCGGAGCGCAACCGCAGCACCGACCGGCTGAGCCGGTCACTGCCCGCCTTCGCCGACGACTTCTCCGGCCGGCGCGGCAGCACGGTCGATCCGGGCAAGTGGGCGCTGCGCACCGACCGGGTCAACAGCGGGGTGCAGTTCAGCCAGAGCGTGCGCAACGCCCGGCTGGACGGCGACGGCAAGCTCGTGATCGTCATGCGTGACGAGGGCCGGGAGGCCTCCTTCTCCACGGCCCGGCTTTACACCCGAGGAACGCTGCGCGGCACCGCCGGCCACGTCGAGGCGCGGATCAAGGTGCCCGCCGACGAGGGGCTGCGGCCGACCTTCGAGCTCGTCAGCGCGGTGCGGACCAGCACCGGCGCGCTGAACCTGCTGGCCGACCCGGTCAAGGACGACAACTTCCACACGTACGCGGTGGACTGGAAGCCGGGCGAGGTGACCTTCTCCGTCGACGGCTCGCCGGTCCGGCGGGAGCCGCTGCGCGGCGTGGACACCGGGCAGCCGTTCCGGCTGGCGCTGAGCCTCATCGTCGGCGACAACCGCCGCGGCGTCGATCTCCCGGCGCGGATGGTGGTCGACTCGGTCAGCTTCTCCGGGGCCGACGCCTCGGCCGAGCCGCCCGCCACCACGCCGCCGACCAGCGAGGTGCCCACGACCCCGCCGGCCGGCGAGCCGACGACCGCCCCCACGACCGAGCCGCCCACCAGCGAGCCGACGACCCCGCCCACGACGACCCCGCCGGCTGCTACCACGCCGCCCACGACCCCGCCGACGTCGGCTCCGCCGGCCGCTGCGGAGTGGGCGCCGTTCACCGACTACGTCGCCGGGCAGCTGGTCACCTTCAAGAAGGTCGAATACCAGGTGCTGGAGACGCACACGTCGTTGCCCGGCTGGGAGCCGACCGCGCTGCCGGCGCTCTTCAAGAAGGTCTGACCGGGGCAAAGCGTTATCGGGGGTTCCGGAACCAGTCTCCCTTGACTGACACCGGTGAATCTGTAAACACTGCTAAAAGTGTTAACAACCTCTTCCCCCGGAGGCTCAATCCCCCATGCGAAAAACCCGCATTCTGCTCGCGGCGGCAGTCGTCGCCGCGACCCTCACCAGCGGCCTTGTGGCCGCTTCCCGCAACGACACGGCTGACGCCGCCATCGGCGGCATCACCTGGCAGGACGAGTTCAACGGCGCGGCCAACACCCCGATCGACGCCAGCAAGTGGAAGTTCGACATCGGCGGCAGCGGCTGGGGCAACAACGAGCAGCAGTACTACACGAACTCGACCAGCAATGTCCGGCAGGACGGGCAGGGTCACCTGGCGATCACCGCCCGCAAGGAGAACCCGGCCAACTACCAGTGCCACTACGGCACCTGCCAGTACACGTCGGGCCGGATCCTGACCGCCGACAAGTTCTCCCAGCGGTACGGCCGGTTCGAGGCCAGCATCAAGATCCCCAAGGGCCAGGGCATCTGGCCGGCGTTCTGGATGCTGGGCGGCAACAACTGGCCGACCACCGGCGAGATCGACATCATGGAGAACGTCGGCAAGGAGCCGAACACGGTGCACGGCACCGTGCACGGCCCCGGCTACTCCGGCGCCGAGGGCATCGGCGGTGGCCGCACGATCGGCGGCGCGCTGGGTGACGCGTTCCACACGTACGCCGTGGAGTGGTCGCCCAACCTCATCGTCTGGTTCCTCGACGGCGCGGAGTACTTCCGGATCACGCCGGCCAGCCTCGGCGGCGACCAGTGGGTCTTCGACCACAACTTCTTCATGATCCTGAACGTGGCGGTCGGCGGTTACTGGCCCGGCTACCCGGACGGCAGCACGCAGTTCCCGCAGACCATGCTGGTCGACTACGTCCGCGTCTCGGCGTGGACCGACGGCGGCACCACCCCGCCGCCGGCCACCGGCGGCACCGCGCTGCGGTCCAACTTCAGCAACCGCTGCATCGACATCCCCGGCGGCAACGCCGTCGACGGTGCCCGGCTGCAGCTGTGGGAGTGCAACGGCAGCAACGCGCAGAAGTGGGCGCCGAACGGCGACGGCACGCTGCGGGGCCTGGGCAAGTGCATGGACCCGGCCGGCGGCGCGCTGACCAACGGCACCCCGATCCAGCTGGTCACCTGCAACGGCAACCCGGTGCAGCGGTTCACCCTGTCGGCCGCGGGTGACCTGGTCAACGTCTCGGCCAACAAATGCGTCGACGTGAAGGACTGGAACAGCGCCAACGGAGCCCAGTTGCAGCTGTGGGACTGCGGCGGCACCACGAACCAGAAGTGGACCAAGGTCTGACGCTGTTTGCGTACGACCGTTACTCTGCCGCCCGGGCCGCTTCGGCGACCCGGGCGGCATTGATTGTCTTCTCACCGTGGAACGGATCTCCTTGATGCGCGGACGCGACCACCACTTCGTCACGAACGTGTCCTCGCTGCTGGTATGCGGCTTACTGGCCGGCGTCGCCGTGGCCGCGGCCGCGTTCCCCGCCGTGGCCATGTCGGGCCTGGCCGCCAAGGCCGGCGGCGAAGCCTTCGAGAATCTGCCCAGCCAGCTCAAGCAGGCCACCGCCCCGCAGCTGACCCGGGTCTTCGCGGCCGACAACAAGACGCTGATCACGGTGTTCTACGACGAGTTCCGCAGCGAGGTCGGGCTCAAGAACATCTCGATCAACATGCAGAACGCCATCGTCGCCGCCGAGGACCACCAGTTCTTCAAGCACAACGGCGTCGACCTCAAGGGCTCCGTACGCGCCCTGGTCAACAACAAGCAGGGCGGCGACAAGCAGGGCGCCTCGACCCTGACCATGCAGCTGGTGAAGATGTCCCTGGCGTACTCGGCGAGCACCCCGCAGGAGGTCGTGGACGCCACCGAGGACACCACCACCCGCAAGGTCACCGAGATGAAGTACGCCATGCAGCTGGAGAAGGAGCTGACCAAGCAGCAGATCCTGGAGCGCTACCTGAACGCGGCGCCCTTCGGCAACGGCTCGTACGGCATCTTCGCCGCCAGCCAGGTGTACTTCAAGAAGCAGCCCAAGGACCTCACCGTGGCCGAGTCGGCCCTGCTGGCCAGCATGGTCAAGGCGCCCAGCGGCTTCGACCCGACCACCCCGCGCGGCTACCCCCGGGCGCTGGACCGGCGCAACTGGGTGATCGGCAACATGCGCGACCTCGGCTACATCACCCCCGAGGCGGCGGCCGCCGCGATCAAGGTCAAGCTCGGCCGGACCACCCAGCGCACCGGCAACGGCTGCGCGTCCGTGCAGACCAACCACTGGGGCTTCTTCTGCGACTACTTCTACCGGTGGTGGCTCAGCCGGCCGGAGTTCGGCCGGACCGTGTACGACCGTGAGCGGCGGCTCAAGAGCGGCGGCTACCGGATCCAGAGCTCGCTGGACATCAAGGCGCAGGCGGCCACCCGCAAGAACATCACCGACAAGATCGGCATCAACAACCGCGACGCCCTGCTGCTCGCCGCCGTCCAGCCGGGCACCGGGCGGGTCCGCGCCCTGGCCGCCAACCGCCGCTTCAAGCTGGACGTCGAGCACAACAAGATGTCCTCGGATCCCAAGAAGGCCGCCAAGAACATCCGGGGTACCTACCCCAACACCACCAACCCGCTGCTCACCGGCGGTGGCGACATCACCGGATACCAGGCCGGGTCGGTGTTCAAGATGTTCACGATGGTGGCGGCGCTGGAGAACGGCTACCCGCCGTCGTACCCGATCAACACCACGTACCAGTACAAGTCCGGTTACCGGGACACCGGGCCGGCCTCGTGCGGCGGCGGGTACTGGTGCCCCACGAACGCGTCGAAGAGCGAGAAGGGCTCGTACAACATGTGGACCGGGTTCGGGGCCTCGGTCAACACGTTCTTCGTGCCGCTGGAGGAGAGCGTCGGCGCGGACAAGGTGGTCGACGTCGCGCAGCGCTTCGGGGTGCAGTTCCGCTCCCCGAAGGAGAAGGAGATGGCCACCAAGAACGCGAAGGACTGGGGCGCGTTCACCCTCGGTGTGTCGGCCTCGACCCCGCTGGAGATGGCCAACGCCTACGCGACGCTGGCCGCCGACGGCAAGTACTGCTCGCCCACCCCGGTCCAGCAGATCTCCACGGCCAAGGGCGAGAAGCTCGACGTCGGCAAGCCCAACTGCCGGCAGGCCACCAAGCCGGACGTGGCCCGGATGGCGATCGACGCGGCTCGCTGCCCGGTCGGCGACTTCGCCCAGCTGGGCAGCTGCAAGGGCCGCACGGCCGGCGCCGCCCGGGGCGCGGTGGGTCACCCGATCTTCGGCAAGACCGGCACCACCGACAACGACAAGACCGCGTCACTGATCATCGGGACGACGTCCATGGTCGTGGCCGGTTACCTGGTCAACCCGGACTACCAGGACCACCCGTACCGGCTGAGCCACTCCATCGTCAACCCGGCGGTCTGGGAGACCATGCACGACATCATGAAGGGCAAGCCGAGGGAGCAGTTCAAGAAGCCCTCCGGCGACAAGCTGCCCGAGGGTGAGCAACGCTCGATCCCGGACGTGAAGTGCCTCAGCGTCGCCGCGGCGACCAGCAAGGTCAAGGGCGCGGGCTTCATCGTGGGCCCGGGCACGGAGATCGCGTCGGACTGCCCGGCCGGTGAGGCCGCGGGCACCGCACCGGAGGGCCGGACCATCGAGGGCGGCTTCGTGAGCATCCAGATCAGCAAGGGCAAGGAAGACGCCGGCAAGAAGGACCCGAAGAAGGACGACAAGAAGCCCGGCAACGGCTGACGCGGCCGGTCAGCGGGTCGTGAAGCTGTCGCCGTAGACGCGCCAGCTGAGCGGCCCGTTCAGGTCCAGGTTGCTGGCCTTCAGGAACAGCCGCTGCGCCGTCTCGACCCGGGTCACGTCGCTGTGCGCCTCCTCGGTGCGCATCTCCTTGACCCGGGCGTCCAGGAACGCGTTGAGCCACACCAGTTCGTCGCCACCCTGCTTCGGCGTCTTGGCCTTGCGCATGGCGTCGGCGCGGATGCTGCGCAGCCCGGACTGACCGTGCATCACCGCCGCGTCGTAGTAGACGAACTGGCCCAGGGCGCGTACCCGGTCCGCCGAGGCCAGGGCGACCGCCGGATCGAAGTACATCCGGTCCCGCTCGTCCTCCTGGGTCTTCTGGAACGCCGGGTCGGCGGCGGCCGCCTTCCAGGCGGCCGGGAAGCCGGGGTCGAGCCCGGCGTGCGAGTCCGACCCGTCGACGGTACGCAGCGCCGGCAGATACTTCGCCAGCTTGTTGCCGGGCACCCGGCGGGTGTACTCGGTCACCAGCGCCAGCATGTCCGAGGTGCCGGAGCAGAAACCGACGATGCCGCCGGTGTAGCCGCGCCCGTCGCCGATGTCCTCCAGGTAGCCGAACTGGCCGCGCCAGTTCAGCGTCGAGTTCTCCGCGCTGGAGACCAGTTGCAGCGCGATGGCCTTCTTCCGCGGGTCGGCGAGACCGGCGGCGAGCGAGGACGCGGCCACCGAGGGCGTGCCCTCCTTGACCGGTGCGGCCGGGCCGGGCCCGAAGGCCTGCACCTCGTAGAGCGAGTAGCCGCTCGCGGCGCCCGGCTGGGTGGCGAGCACCCGCAGGTAGCGGCCGGTGCCGTTGAGCTTCCTGAGGTCGTCGGTGCCGCCGTCGCCGCTGCTCGTGCGGTAGAGGTCACGCCAGGCGGCGCCGTCACTCGAGACCTGGACGCGGTACGACTTCGCGTACCCGCCGTCCCAGCGCAGCCGCACCCGGCTGACGTCCTGGGCTTTGCCGAGGTCGACGCGCAGCCACTGGGAGCCGGCCGCACCGGCCGCCCCGCGGGTGCTCGCGAAGCCGTCCACCGCCTTGGCAGCGTCCTGAGCGGCGCCGGAAACGGTCGACGCGGCGACCGGACGGCCCTTGGAGAGCAACACGTCCGGCGCCGCGTCGGCGGTGACGGTGATGACCAGGGGCACGGTGCAGACCGCGGTTATCCCCGTGCCCAGCGCGATCGCTTTCGCCCGGATACCCACCCCTCCAAGCTAGGTGGGCGGGCTCAGCGACGTTTGCGGTTCCGGGAAATCAGCACGACGGCCAGCACGATGCCGCCGACCACGAGCAGGCAGCACAGGCCGCCGAAAATGGGGAAGAAACCGAAGCCGCCGCGGCGCCGCCGCGAACGCGCCGCCTCGACCGCGAGCTCGGCCGTGCCGTTGCTCGCCGCCCAGGCGTGAACCGGGATGACCAGCGTCAGGACGGCGCCCGTCACGGCGGCGCTGAGCCGTGACCACCACTTCACTGCAGAAGACATGCGTTCCATCTTGGCCGACACCCGCAAGACCCGCATGACCGGACTACCGCCGACAGGGCAGGGTATGACCCAGCGGAATCGAACGAGGGGACGGGGATGGACGCGGATCTGACTGCTCTGGCCGAGGCGCACGGCGTGGCGACCTGGTACGAGGACTGGCATCGCGAGCGCAAGGACGTGTCGCCGGAGTCGGTGATCGGCGTCCTCGGCCTGCTCGGTGTCGACGCCGGCTCCCCGGCGTCGGTGGCCGCCGAGCTGGCCGAGATCCGGACCGCCCGTGAGCAGCACCGGCTCCCGGGCACCGTGGTCGTCCGGCAGGGCGGCACCCAGCCGCTCAGCGGCACGATCCGGCTGGAGGACGGCACCCGGGTGCAGGCCGACGGTGAGCTCCCCCGCGACCTGCCGCTGGGCTGGCACCGGCTGGTCACCGACGAGCAGGACGTGACGCTGGTCGTGGTCCCCACCGAGCTGCCCGAGCCGCCGGAGACCTGGGGCTGGATGCTGCAGCTCTACGCCCTGCACTCGGCCGCCTCGTGGGGCATGGGCGACCTCGGTGACCTGCGCACCTTCGTCGAGGGCAGCCACGGCGCCGGGCTGGTGCTGCTCAACCCGCTGCACGCGATCACCCCCACGCTGCCGGTGCCGGCGTCGCCGTACTCGCCGTCGAGCCGCCGGTTCGCCAACCCGCTGTATCTGCGGGTCGCCGACACCGACGCGTACCGCCGGGCCGATCCCGCCCTGCGGGAGCAGGTCGACGCCCTGCGCCCGGCACCGGCCGCCGACGGCCTCATCGACTACACCGCGGTCTGGCAGGCCAAGCGGGCCGCGCTGGAGCTGCTCTGGCCGCTCGCCGGCGAGGTGGACCTGACCGCCGATCCCGGGCTGACCGACTTCGCCACCTTCTGCGCGCTCGCCGAGGTGCACGGGCCGAACTGGCAGCAGTGGCCGGCCGAGTTCCGGCGCCCGGACTCCCCCGCGGTGCTGGCCGCCCGCACCGGCGACCGGGTCGCCTTCCACGTCTGGCTCCAGCAGCTGCTCGAGGACCAGCTCGGCGCGGCCAACCAGGCCGCCCGCGACGCCGGGATGCCGGTCGGCATCGTGCACGACCTCGCCGTCGGCATCGATCCCAGCGGCGCCGACGGCTGGCTGCTGCAGGACGTGCTGGCCGCCGGGGTGCACACCGGCGCCCCGCCGGACGCGTTCAACCAGCTCGGCCAGGACTGGGGGCTCGCCGCGTGGCGGCCCGACCAGCTCATCGAGACCGGCTACGCCGCGTACCGGGACATGCTCCAGCGGATCTTCCGGCGCGCGGGCGGCCTGCGGGTCGACCACGTGGCCGGGCTGTGGCGGCTCTGGTGGGTGCCGCCGGGCATGGGCGCGGCCGAGGGCACGTACGTGCACTACGACCCGGAGGCCATGCTCGGCATCCTGGCGCTGGAGGCGCACCGGGCCGGCGCGGTGGTGATCGGTGAGGACCTCGGCACCGTGCTGCCGGTGGTCACCGAGACGCTGGAACGCATGAACATGCTCGGCTCGGCGGTGCTGTGGTTCACCCGCGACTACGACGACCCGGCCGAGGGCTACCTCAGCGCGGCGGACTACCCCCGCAACGCCCTGGCCACCATCTCCACCCACGACCTGCCGACCGCGGCCGGTTTCCTGGTCGGCGAGCAGGTCCGGGTCCGCGCCGAGCTCGGTCAGCTGGCCGGGCCGGTCGAGGACGAGCAGGAGTTCGCCGACAAGGACCGGGCCCAGCTGCTCTTCCGGCTCACCGAGGAGGGCCTGATCACGCCGGACACCCCGGCGACCGAGATCATCGTGGCGATGCACGAGTTCCTGGCCCGTACGCCCTGCCGGTTCATCACCGCGTCGCTCTACGACGTGCTGGGCGAGCTGCGGCAGCCCAACCTGCCGGGCACCACGGACGAGTACCCGAACTGGCGGATCCCGCTCACGGCTAGCCTGGAGGAGATCCTCGCCGACCCGCGGGTGGCCCGGATCGCCGAGGTGCTGAGCGCGAAGAAGGGGACGGCCGCATGAGCTTCCTGGACAAGGCGAAGGATTTCGCCGACAAGCACGACAAGCAGGTCGACCAGATCCTCGAGAAGGTCGGCGACGAGGTCGACAAGCGCACCGGCCACAAGTACACGACCCACATCGACAAGGGCGTGGACGAGGCGCAGAAGCGCACCGGCGAGGGAGACACCCGGGCCTGAGGTTTGCTGCCACCGAGCCCGGGCAACCCGTCCGTAACAACGGAAGGGATCTGACATGGGCTTCATGGACAAGGCCAAGGACTTCGCCGACCAGCACGACGAGCAGGTCGACAAGGGCCTCGACAAGGCCGGTGACCAGGTCGACGACCGCACCGGCAACAAGTACTCGGACCAGATCGACAAGGGCGTGGACCAGGCGCAGACCCGTACCGGTCAGGGCGACACGACCCAGCAGTGACCTTCGCCTTCCGGGGCCGCTCGCAGCTCAGCTCGCGAGCGGCTCCGGCGGCGGGTCGTCGTCGAGCGCGAAGAGCATGGGATGCACCGCCAGGCGGTGGTCCCGTTCCCGGCAGCGCGACGGCGGCAGCAAGGACGAGCGGTGCTCCGGGTGCTCCCCGCAGTGCCGCATCGCCCGGGTGATCGCGTCGCTGTGGTGCCGGCCCCCGCCGTACTCACCGCAGCTGTCGCAGTCCCAGCGCCAGTAGGCCGGCCCGTCCTCCGACTCGTGCCGCCGGATCTTGAGCGGCGGTCCCGCCCGGTGCTGGGCGGCGGCGAGGATGGCCGCCATGTCATCGGCCGGCGGCGGCCCGGCGGCCCGCACCGGCCCGTTGCCGATGATCTCGGCCAGCGCGCTGGTCCCCGTACCCGACACCACTCACCTCCACGTTGGTTGGTCGGGCCCAGTGTGGACCGCGGCCCACCGTCCGCATGACAGGTTTCACGTATAAGGGCGTCTTCGTTCACTCGCAGTGGTGCACCGGAAACGCTCGGCATCTTCCGGCCCGCCCTCCCGGTGTTACCGTGGTCGATCGGCGGTGCTCGGAGGTGGCCAGGTGCAGGGAAGCGGCGCAGCCGCCGACGCGCGTCCGGCGTTCACCCACTCGGCCTTCTTCTACGACTCCGACACCGCGTACGGCAGCACCCTGGCCGCCTTCGTCCGCGACGGGCTGGCCCGGGACGAGGCCGTCGCGGTCGCGGCCAACGCCCACTGCACCGGCCTGCTGCGCGACGCCCTGGCCGCCGACGCCGCCGAGGTGCGGTTCCTGCCGGCCGACGAGTGGTACGTCCGCCCGGTGCGCACCATCGCCGGCTGGTC
>NZ_JBEZGQ010000126.1:0-13349 GCF_040650095.1 Actinoplanes sp. NPDC048791
GTGAACGTGGCGAAGATGACGTTGGTGACCACCGAGCCGTAGTAGCCGAAGCCGCTGCCCCGGGTGATCAGGTCCAGGCCCGGCCTGCGGGTCGACCACCGCCGGCTCGGCGAAGCCCGGGAGCTGCCCGCGCTGGTCGACCTCGCGGCGTTCCGGATCGCCCAGGAAGCATTGACCAACGCCCAGAAGTACGGCGACGGCACCGCCCGGCTCACCGTGGCCTACACCGCCGACGGGGTCACGCTGGACATCACCAACCAGGTCCGGCCCGACGTCCCGAGGTCCGGCTCGGGCTACGGCATCATCGGCATGCGCGAGCGCGCCGCCTCGACCGGGGGAGCGCTGACCGCGGGCCCGGATGCCAACGGCCGCTTCACGGTGCACGCCGATCTCCCCAGCGCAGACCTCCCGCCCCGCGACCACGCAGAGCGGCTGAACGCGAGGGCTGTCGACGGCGAGCAGGTGCTGTCATGACGATCCGGGTGCTGCTGATCGATGACCAGCCGCTGATCCGGGCCGGC
Organism: Actinoplanes sp. NPDC048791; assembly: GCF_040650095.1. NCBI lineage: Bacteria > Bacillati > Actinomycetota > Actinomycetes > Micromonosporales > Micromonosporaceae > Actinoplanes > Actinoplanes sp. NPDC048791. The sequence continues at coordinate 522 of NZ_JBEZGQ010000126.1, forward strand.
TTCCGGATGTTCGTCGAGCCCGACCCCGAGGTTGAGGTCGTCGGTGAGGCCGGGACCGGTCGTGAGGCCGTCGAGCTCGCTCGTTCCGCCCGCGCCGACGTCGTGCTCATGGACATCCGGATGCCGGACATGGACGGCATCGAGGCCACCCGCCGGATCGCCGCGGCCGAGGATCTGGCCGGTGTGCGGGTGCTGGTCCTGACGACTTTCGAGAACGACGACAACGTCGTGCTCGCCCTGCGGGCCGGGGCCAGCGGCTTCCTCGGCAAGCACGTTGATCCCGCCGATCTGCTGCACGCCATCCGGGTCGTCGCCGCCGGTGAGGCGTTGCTGTCGCCCGCCGCCACGCGTGGGCTGGTCAGCCGCTTCCTGAGCCAGCCGGTGCCGAGTGCGCTGCCGGCCGCCCTGGAGCTGGGCGGGCTCACCGACCGGGAACGGGAGGTGCTGGCGCTGGTGGCGTACGGGCTGTCGAACGAGGAGATCGCCGAGCGGCTCTACCTGTCGCCGCTGACCGTGAAGACGCACATCAACCGGGCCATGGGCAAGCTCGGTGTCCGGGACCGGGCGCAACTGGTTGTCATCGCGTACCAGAGTGGTCTGGTCCGCCCGGGTGACCAGCCGTGAGCGCGCTCGTTCTCGCGGTCCTGCTCTGCGTCGCGTCAGCGGCGGGTTATGCGGCCGCGGCCGTGCTGCAGGCGCGGCTGGCGCAGCAGCCGCTCGGCGTGCTGCTCGGGATGCCGCTGTGGTGGGCGGCCATCGCGCTCAACGGGGTCGGCGCGGCCCTGCACGTGGTCGCGCTGCGCTACGGACCGTTGTCGCTGGTCCAGCCGTTCGGGGTGCTGACTCTGGTGCTGGCGGTGCCGCTCGCGGCGATGCTGGCCCGGCGGGCGGTCACCCGGATCGAGGGCCGGGGCATCGGGCTGACGGTGGCCGGGCTGATCGGCATCCTGCTGCTGGCCGGTACGACCACCAGCATCGCGGTGCTGACCACGGCCCAGCTCGTCGGCCTGTTGCTGGTCACGGCGGCGCTGCTGACCGCTCTGGGTGGGTGGGGCGCGGTGCCCGGCGCTTCGGGCCTGTGGACGGCGGCCGCGGCCGGGGTGTCGTTCGGCGTCTCGTCGGCCCTGACCCAGACCGTCGCGGTGCACGTCACGGACGACGGGTTCGGTGCGCTGCTCAACCCGACGGTCGCCGTAGCGGCGCTCGCGATCGCTGTGCTGTCGACCGCTGGGACGTTGTTCACGCAGCGTTCCTATCGTGACGGGCTGGGCGCGCCGCTGGCGGTGAGCACGCTCGCCAATCCGGTCGCGGCGGCGGCCATCGGGCTGGTGCTGCTGGGGGAGCAGATCACCGGTGGGCTGCTCGGGGCGGCGGTGGCCGTGGTGAGCGCGGTGGTCGCGGCGGCCGGCGTGACCCTGCTGACCCGCGCCCAGGTACGCGAGACGCGAGCCCGCGAGTCGGCTTTGCGCGCGGCGGCGCGTGCACTGCCCCGGATGGTGGTGGTTGCGGTGAGCAGCGCAGCGGTCCAGCCGATGCCGCCGATGAGTGCGGCCGGCAGCAGGGCCGCCCGGGTGCCCACCGCGCCGGGCAGCATGCCGCCGCACGCCTGAGCAGAGCACGGCCGGCCATCGGGATCGGGAAACTCGGCAACCTTTTTACCCCCTGGTAATCAGCGATCGGCAACCCGCGTCGATAGGGATCACGGGGAGCAACTCGGATGAAGGGGTGGCAACGTGGCAGGTCTGACCGGATGGGCCCGGAACCGGCGGGTGTCGACCAAGGTTCTCACGGTGGCCGGTGTGGCCATCGCCGGGATGGTTGTCACCGGGTACATGAGCCTGGCCGGGATCGCCGAGCTCAAGACCACCCGTAACGACGAGCTCAAGGTCGGCGTCCCGTACATCACCAGTTTGAACTCCGCCGCCCTGGCGGCCAAGGCCGCCGCCAACGACGAGCGCGGTTATCTCATCGCCGGCGACAAGAGCTTCCAGGAGGAGGCCCTCCGCCGGAAGGAGACCGTCGACGGGCATCTCGCCACGGCCCGGGGCCTCGCCGCGTCCGAACAGCAGGCCACGGTCGACAAGATCAAGACGGCCACGGACGCCTGGTTCACCGCCCTGGCCGCCGAGTTCACGACCTACGGGACGGACCGGCAGGCCGCGATCACGGCCGCCCTGGGTGCGAACCGTGACCTGCGCAAGGCGTACGAGGAGCAGCTGGCCACGGAGCTCAGCCGGGCGGACGCCGCGCTGATCGCCGGGAAGCAGTTCGACGCGACCGTGGGCTCCACGCGGACCAGCCTGATCTGGACCATCGTGATCGCGTTGGCGCTCGCCGTCTTCCTCGCCCTGTGGGTGGCCCGGATGATCGTGACGCCGTTGCGGCGGGTGTCGTCGGTGCTGGAGGCGGTCGCCGAGGGTGATCTGTCCCAGCAGCTCGACGTGGACCAGCAGGACGAGGTCGGGCACATGGCCACGTCGCTGCGCCGGGCCACCGTCACCCTGCGGCAGACCGTCAACGATCTCGCCACGCACTCCCGCACGCTCAGCACCGCCGCCGGTGAGCTCTCCGCCACCAGCAAGAACAGTGCCACCAGTGCCGAGACCGGGGCCCGGCAGGCGAGTGCGGTCGCCGAGTCCGCCGCGGCCATGTCGTCGAACATCCAGACCGTCGCCGCCGGGGCGGAGGAGATGGGCGCCTCCATCCGGGAGATCAGCCAGAGCGCCACCCAGGCGGTCGGTGTCGCCTCGCGGGCGGTCGAGGTCACCGCCACCACGACCGGGGTGATGGCCAAGCTGGGAGAGTCGTCCACCGAGATCGGCAACGTGATCAAGGTGATCACCTCGATCGCTGAGCAGACCAACCTGCTCGCCCTGAACGCGACCATCGAGGCGGCCCGGGCCGGGGAGATGGGCAAGGGTTTCGCCGTGGTGGCCAGCGAGGTCAAGGATCTGGCCCAGGAGACCGCGCGGGCGACCGAGGACATCGGTCAGCGGGTGGCCGCCATCCAGACCGACACCGTCGGCGCGGTCGCCGCGATCGAGGAGATCAGCGAGATCATCGGCCGGATCAGCGAGTTCCAGACCACCATCGCCTCGGCGGTCGAGGAGCAGACCGTGACCACCAACGAGATGAGCCGCAACGTCACCGAGGCCGCCGACGCCGGCGGCCGGGTGGCCGGGACGATCAACGATGTCGCCGCCTCGGTGCAGCTCACCACCGTCGGGGTCACCGAGGCCAACCGGGCCGCCGGTCAGCTCGCGGAGATGTCCGACGACCTGCAGGTGATCGTCAACCGGTTCCGGCTGGAGCCCGCCCGCTGACCGGGCGCGGCCGGGTCAGAGGTACGTGCGGCCCGCGTTGCGTTTGAGCGCGTCCTCCCAGCCGGCCAGCTCGGCCGGCTCCCGGTCGGGCACCCCGGCGTACGACGCGGACGGCCGGATGATCTTGTTGAGCCGCTTCTGCTCGCGGATGTGGGCGGCCCAGCCGGCCGTCCGCGCGCAGGTGAACATCGAGGTGAACAGGGGCGCGGGCACCTCGGCGAAGTCCAGGATGACGGCCGCCCAGAACTCGACGTTGGTCTCCAGCACCCGGTCCGGCTTGCGCTCGCGCAGCTCGGTCAGCGCCGCGTCCTCCAGCGCCTTGGCCACCTCGTAGCGTGGTGCACCCAGCTCCTTGGCGGTGGCCCGCAGCAGCCGGGCCCGGGGGTCCTCCGCGCGGTAGATCGCGTGGCCGAAGCCCATCAACCGCTGCCCGCTGTCCAGGACCTGCTTCACGTACGCCCGGGCGTCGCCGGAGCGTTCGACGGCCTCGACCATGTGCAGGGCCCGGGACGGCGCACCGCCGTGCAGTGGGCCGGACATCGCGCCGACGGCCGCCGAGATGGCTGCCGGGACGTCGGCGCCGGTGCTGGCCACGACCCGGGCGGTGAAGGTGGACGCGTTCATGCCGTGCTCGGCGGCCGAGATCCAGTACCGGTCGATCGCGCTCACGTGCCGGGGGTCGGGTTCGCCGCGCCAGCGGACCATGAAGCGTTCGACGAGGCTGGTCGCCGCCTCGACCCGGCTGCTCGGCACGGCCGGGACGTCATTGCCGCGGGCGCCCTGGGCGACGAAGTCGAGCAGCGTGGCGGAGGTGCGGGCCAGGTCCGTACGGGCCTGCGGGTCGTCGATGTCGATCAGCGGGCCCAGCCCCCACTGCGGCGCCATGGTCGCGATGGCCGCTTGCGCGTCGGCCCGGATGTCCCCGGAGTGCACGGTCAGCGGTACGGGCTCAGCAGCAGCCAGCGGGGCGCCGAAGTCCCCGTCGACGAGCAGGCCCCACACGTCGGCGTAGGACACCTTGCCGACGAGCTTCTCGATGTCGATGCCGCGATAGCGCAGGGCGCCACCGTCGCGGTCAGGCTCCGCGATCTCGGTCTCGAACGCGACGACGCCGGCCAGGCCAGGGGGAACGGTCAGCATGGTGACTCCCGGGTACACATCGGTGGACGTCGAACATTACCGCCGAGTAACCCAGCCGAGCGTGGGGAAAATGTCACACCCCGTGAGCCAGCCAGACCCGGTCGCCGGCCACCAGCAGGACGTCACCGTTACGACCGGCCACAGCGGACAGCGGGCTCGCGCCGCGCGGTGTCGTGACGGTCACCCAGGACCGGCCGCCGTCGCCGGAGCGCCAGAGGTCACCGGCGGCCGCGTACAACCGGCCGGCTGAGACGGTCAGTGACCGTACGCCGGTGGCATCGGGCTTGCCGAAGCGGCCGATCGCCGTCCAGTCCGGGCCTCGCCACGCGCCGAAGGTGTCGCCGTGCGGGCCGACCGCGATCAGCTGGTCGCCCAGCCGGACCACGCGTTGCAGCTCGTCGTAGCCGTCCCCGTCGGGGACCTCCGCGCGCTGCCACGAGCTGCCGTCGACCGAACTCCACGCGGCGGGTGCGTTGCCGGAGCTGCCGACGAGCAGAAACCGTCCATCGAGGACAGCGCCGTCCCGCGCGAAGGCCCGGGCCAGGCCGGGAGCGTTCTCGAAGAGGCGGAAGCGCGTGCCGTCCGGGGAGAGCCAGGCCGCCGCGCCGCTGGTCCGGTTGCCGGCGATCAGGAATCCCGCCGCGCCGCCCGAGATCCGGCCGACATCGACCGCCGTGTCACCGCCGTACGTCTCGAAGGGCGCTGCCGCCTCGGCGAGTGAGCCGTCCGGGCGCTGATACCAGGTGCTGGTCCGCGGGTTGCCGTGCGCGCCGCCGCTGCGCGAGCCGACCGCCGCGATCCGGCCGTTCGCGCAGCCCACGGCGTACAGGACGCTGCGCGGGCCGTAGTAGCTGCCGGGCAGCGGGGTCAGCGTGAGGCTGCGCCAGCTCCGGCCGTCCGTGCTGTCCCAGACGGCCGGGCTGGTCTCGCCGTCGGCGCCGACGCGGCCGCCGACCACGTACCAGTGCTCGCCGCACGCGACCGCGTCCCGCAGCAGCCGCGGGCCGCCCGGGCCGGGCAGCGACAACTCCGTCCAGGCGTTGGTGGGCGCCGACGCGCAGGCGCCGACCAACGCGACGGCGGCGAGCGCGCGCAGCAATCTGGCCGCCGGCATCAGGCCTTCCGCAGCCAGAAGGTGAGACCCATCGCCTCCTCGCGGAACGGGACGGCCTCGGCCCAGGACGGCTCACCGGGGGCGTAGTCCGTGGCCAGCACCTCGTCGGCGACCAGCTGGGCGTGCTCCTCCAGCGCGGCCGCCGTGTTGTCGTCGGCCGCGTAGCGCAGCGCGATCCGGTCGGAGACCTCCAGGCCGCTGGACTTGCGGGCCTCCTGGATCAGCCGGATCGCGTCGCGGGCCAGGCCGGCCCGGCGCAGCTCCGGCGTCAGGTGCAGATCCAGCGCGAGGGTCGCGCCGCCCTCGGCGGCGACCGCCCAGCCCTCACGCGGCGTCTCGGTGATGATCACCTCGTCGGGGCTGAGCGTGACGGTCTCGTCGCCGACCACGACCGCGGCGGTGCCGGTCGAGCACAGGGACTCCTTCAGCGCTGTCGCGTCGGCCGCGGCCACAGCGGCCGCCACCTGCTGTACGCCCTTGCCGAAGCGCTTGCCCAGCGGCCGGAAGTTCGCCTTCGCCGTGGTGTCCACCAGCGAGTCGCCCGCCGCGCCGACCGCCAGCACGACGCCGACGTTCAGCTCGGCCGCGATCTCGGCGAGCAGCTCGGGAGACAGGCCGGCGAACCCGTGCGCCGACGCCAGCGCCCGCGACAGCGGCTGCCGGGTCTTCATGCCCGAGTCGGCCCGCGCCGCGCGGCCCAGCTCGACCAGCCGGCGGGCCAGCGCCATCTGCTCGATCAGCGCCGGATCGATCAGGGACTCATCGGCGACCGGGTACGCGGCCAGGTGCACCGAGGGCGCGGCGGTCGGCGTGACCGGCACGACCATGTCCTGCCAGATCCGCTCGGTGATGAACGGCGTGATCGGCGCCATCAGCAGCGTCACGGTGGCCAGCGCCTCGTGCAGCGTGGCCAGCGCGGCCGGGTCACCGCGCCAGAAACGGCGGCGGCTGCGGCGCACGTACCAGTTGGACAGGTCGTCGATGAACGCGGCGAGCAGCTTGCCGGCCTCGTGGGTGTCGAAGGCGGCCAGCGCCGCGTCCACGTCCCGGGTCAGCGTGTGCAGCTCGGACAGGACCCAGCGGTCCAGGACCGGGCGGTCGGCCGGCGCCGGGTCCGACTCCGACGGCGTCCAGCCGGCGGTACGTCCGTACAGCGCCTGGAAAGCGGCTGTGTTCCAGTACGTCAGCAGGGTCTTGCGGACCACCTCCTGCAAGGTGGTGTGCCCGACCCGGCGCGAGGACCACGGTGAGCCGACCGCGGCCATGAACCACCGCACGGCGTCCGCACCGTGCCGTTCCAGCAGCGGCAACGGCTCGAGGATGTTGCCCAGGTGCTTGGACATCTTGCGGCCGTCCTCGGCCACGATGTGACCCAGGCAGACCACGTTCTCGTACGCGGACCGGTCGAACACCAGCGTGCCGATGGCCATCAGCGTGTAGAACCAGCCGCGGGTCTGGTCGATCGCCTCGGAGATGAACTGCGCCGGATAGCTGCGCTCGAACAGCTCCTTGTTGCGGTACGGGTAGCCGAACTGGGCGAACGGCATCGCGCCGGAGTCGTACCAGGCGTCGATGACGTCGGGCACCCGGGTGGCGGTGGCGCCGCACTCGCAGGCGAAGGTGACCGCGTCGATGAACGGCCGGTGCGGTTCCAGCGCGGACAGGTCCTCGCCGGTGCGCTCGCTCAGCTCGTGCAGGGAGCCGATGCAGGTCAGGTGGCCTTCCGGGCAGCGCCAGATGGGCAGCGGGGTGCCCCAGTAGCGCTGCCGGGAGAGCGCCCAGTCGACGTTGTTGGTCAGCCAGTCGCCGTAGCGACCGTGCTTGATCGTCGCGGGCTGCCAGTTGGTGCGCTCGTTCTCGCGCAGCAGCTGCTCGCGGACGGCTGTGGTGCGTACGTACCAGGACGGCTGCGCGTAGTAGATCAGCGGCGTGTGGCAGCGCCAGCAGTGCGGGTAGCTGTGCTCGTACGGGGTCTCCCGGAACAGCAGGCCGCGGCTCTGCAGGTCGGTCACCAGCGCGGCGTCCGCGGTCTTGAAGAACACGCCACCGACCAGCGGCACCTCCGGCGCGAACGTGCCGTCGGGCCGTACCGGATTGACCATCGGCAGCCCGTAGGCCCGGCAGCTGGCCAGGTCGTCCGCGCCGAAGGCGGGCGACTGGTGCACCAGGCCGGTGCCGCTGTCGGTGGTCACGTACGACGCCAGGATCACGATGTGCGCGTCCGGCACCTCGACCAGGTCGAACGGCGGCCGGTAGGTCCAGCGTTCGAGCTCCTTGCCGCCGAAGGTGGCGACCACCGTCCAGGCCGGGCCGAGCACCTCCGCGAGCAGGTCCGAAGCGACGACGAGCTGCTCATCACCGTCGGTCGCCACGACGTAGGTGACGTCCGGGTTGACCGCGACGGCGGTGTTGGAGACCAGCGTCCAGGGTGTCGTGGTCCAGACCAGCAACGAGGCCTGCCCGGCGAACGGGCCCGAGGTCAGCGGGAAGCGCACGTAGACCGACGGGTCGACGTCCTGCTCGTAGCCCTGGGCCAGCTCGTGGTCGGACAGGGCGGTCTGGTCCCGCGGGCACCAGGGTGCCACCCGGAAGTCCTCGACCAGCAGACCCTTGTCGAAGATCCGTTGCAGCGACCACCAGACCGACTCGATGTAGCCCGGATCCATGGTCCGGTACGCGTCGTCCATGTCGACCCAGTAGCCCATCCGCCGGGTCAGCTCGGCGAACGCGTCCGTGTGCCGGGTCACCGAGGCGCGGCAGCGGGCGTTGAACTCGGCGATGCCGTACGCCTCGATGTCCTGCTTGCCGGTGAAGCCGAGCTCCTTCTCCACCGCGAGCTCGACCGGCAGGCCGTGGCAGTCCCAGCCGGCCTTGCGGGCGACGTGGAAGCCCTTCATCGTCTTGTACCGCGGGAAGACGTCCTTGAAGACCCGGCTCTCGATGTGGTGCGTGCCGGGCATGCCGTTCGCGGTGGGCGGGCCCTCGTAGAAAATCCACTCAGGCCGGCCCGCGGACTGCTCGAGGCTGCGGTGGAACACACTCTCGGCCTGCCAGAAGTGCAGCACCTCGTGGTCCAGCGCACCCAGATCGACCTGGGCCGGCACGGGTAGATACATCGTCGTTTCCTCTTCTCGGAACGTGGTACCCACCAGCCTATGGGCGGCCGCCAGCGTTATTCGAAGCGCGTGGGGTCACCCGCGCCGACCCGCAGGATCTCCGGCTCGCCGCCGGAGAGGTCGATGACGGTGGTCGGGACCGTGCCGCACTCACCGGAGTCGATCACCGCGTCCACCACGTGGTCGAGTCGTTCCTTGATCTCCCAGCCCTGGGTGAGCGGTTCCTCCTCGCCCGGCAGCAGCAGGGTGCTGGAGAGCAGCGGCTCGCCCAGCTCGGCGAGGATCGCGCTGGTCACCGTGTTCTCCGGGATGCGTACCCCGACGGTCTTCTTCTTGGGGTGCAGGAGCCGGCGCGGGACCTCGCGGGTGGCCGGCAGGATGAAGGTGTAGCTGCCGGGGGTGGCCGCCTTGACCGCCCGGAAGACCGCGTTGTTGATCTGCACGAACTGGCCCAGCTGGGCGAAGTCGCGGCAGATCAGGGTGAAGTGGTGGTCGCTGCCCAGATGGCGGATCTCGCGGATCCGGTCGAGGCCCTTGGCGTTGCCGATCCGGCAGCCCAGGGCGTAACAGGAGTCGGTCGGATACGCGATCAGCCCGTCGTCCTGCAGGATGCGGACCACCTGGGAGATGGACCGCGCCTGCGGATTGTCCGGATGTACGTCGAAATACTTCGCCACCGGAAGAGCTTAGAACCTGGGCCGGGTGAATCGCGGTAACCGTGGCACCAACGTATCCATGCCTTTACCTGCGTAAATCTTTACCCGGTGTCCGCGGGGTGGCAGCGTGACCACATGAGACGGAGAGCCGCGCTCGTCGTTGCGCTGATTACGGCGATGGTGGGTGCGTCCGCGGGAGCAGCGGGCGCCGCACCGAAATCCTCGTACGCCTACCTGCATCCCGGTGGCCAGCCCCGGCTGACGGAGAAGGTGCCGGTCAACGTGGTCTTCCTCGGCTACGAGCCTTCCGGCAGCTGGGCAAGCTGGCCAAGCCCGCGCCGCTGACGGAGTACCAGACGGCTTACAACGAGCAGGCGAGCAACGTCAAGGACATCACGGCCAACCACGCCATCGACGCGCCCAGCGTGGAGAAGTGGCTCGCGTACCACCCGCCCGCCGGGGTCGACACCCGGCGCAACACGATCTTCTTCATCAACTGGTACGGCCGCTCCGATTTCAAGTTCCACGTCTACACCAAGACCGGCGAGCCCGACCCGGACACCGGCTACGACTTCGGCAAGGAACGGGACAGCCGCAAGGTCATCGCCTGGGGCGGCACCACCGCCGACGACGAGGAGACCGGACTGGGCAGCACCCGGCGGGTCTGGTTCCACGACCTGTCCGCCGGTCCCGAGTCCTGGACCAGCAACTACGACGTCGACAACCCGGACCTCGACGGTGACGGCGAGGTCGACTACCGGATGCCGCCCACCTGGGAGTACACCGCGGGCGGCTTCCGGGCGCCCGGGGCCCTGGCCGGTGACCTCTCGCTGATCACCCGCTACGTCGCGCTGAACCTGCTGATGACGTCGTCGCCGCTGTACCCGGTCGAGCTGCCCACGGCGGAACCGCCCAAGTCGCTCAACATCGACAGCAACACCTACGAGGGCTGGCCCGGCGTCGACGCGTCCGAGCGCTACATCACCCCCGAGCTGCTGGTCGACGAGCTCTCCGAGCTGCGCTGGCGCAACCGGCTGGACTTCGACAACCAGGACCTGCCCTACGACGCCAAGGCCGAGGAGTGCTACCTCGGGGTGCTCACCGACACCAGCTGCTACCCCGACTCGGGCTACCCGGCGTTCGCCAACCTGTACCTCTACAACTGGGCGAACCTGGAACGCACCAAGGACGACGCCGGCCGGGTCGACTACGAGATCCCGCTGTTCAACTACGCCGTCGGTGAGGGCGTGGACGTGCCGGCGCTGGGCTTCGCCGACGACAACTACGTCGACGGCACCCAGACCGGGGTGTTCAGCTTCATCTCGCCGGACGTCGTCGCCTCCGGGTACGGCCTGACCACCACCCAGATCCACGAGGTCGGCCATCACCTGGGTATGAGCCACCCGCACGACGGCTACGACAGCGAGACCGGGGTGGACTACGAGCCGGCGGGCCGCTTCCTGTTCGCCAACGCCGGCGACGAGAGCAACTCGATGATGAGCTACATCGACGTCAACTGGGACTTCAGCCAGTTCGACCGGGACAACAGCGACCGGTTCCTGACGGCGGCGTACCACGAGGCCGCGAACCGGCTGGCCGCCGACGTGCTGGCGTCGTCCCGGGCGTCCCGGGCGAAGGTGCAGTTGCGTGCGGCTGACGTGCTGCTGGGTCTGTCGACCAAGGCGTTCGCGCGGCACGACTACCGGGCCGCGTACGCGTTCGCCGAGGGCGCCTACAACCAGGTTGTCGCCGGTGCGAAGCGGGCCGGGGTCGACCCGGCCGGTGCGGCCAAGGCGCTGGCGGCCGAGGCCGACGCCGCCCGCCGGACCGTCGAGGTGCACAGCCCGCACGAGTTCATCGACACGCTGGCGCCGGACAGCCCGCGCAGTCAGCCGTAGGTCAGGTCTCTGCCCGGGGCCGCGCGTGCGCGTGGTCCCGGGTGGAGTCGTCCGTCAGCCGGGCCACCACCTGGTCGGAGATCGCGGTGAGCGCGGCGAGCTGGTCATCGGTCAGCACGTCGCCGAAGTAGCGGCGGACCGCGGCGCCGTGACAGGCCCGGGCGGCGGCGATCTGCTCGCGGCCCTTGTCGGTGAGCTCCACCACCGCGTCGGCGGTTTTGGTGATCAGCCCGCGGCCCTGCATCCGGCGCAGCTGGTGGGACAGCCGTGACTTCTCCCACTCCAGGCCGCAGCGCAGGGCGATCGAGCGCGCTGTGCCGCCGGGGGACTCCTCCAGCAGGAACAGGATGTCGAAGTCGGCCTCGGACAGCCCGGTGGAGCGGTAGAGCTCACGGCTGATCCGGCCGTTGAGTTGCAGGCGCATGCGCTGATACGCCTGCCAGGCGGCGGAGACGTCGGCGGTCGCACTCACGCCGGGAATCGTACTTCCATTTGCCGGAAGGCCGCCGGTTGATGTATCAACTAGGTTGATGTGTCAACCCGGCTGAGGAGCACGCGATGAACTACGGACACCCGCTGACGTTCGGCGTGCTGGTCGCGTCGTCGGCCGGGACACCCGGGGAGGCGGCCGGCCTGGCCCGCCACGCGGAGGAACTCGGCTACGACCTGGTCACCGTCGAGGACCGCCCGGACGAGCCGGACCTGCTCGACGCGTGGACCGTGCTGGGCTGGGTCGCCGGGCGTACCGGGCGGGTGCGGCTGGCGCCGGCCGCGCTCACCGTCCCCCTGCGTGATCCCGCGGTGCTGGCCCGCGCCGCGGCGAGCCTGGACCTGCTCTCCGGCGGCCGGTTGGAGCTGGCGCTCGGTGGGGGCGGCGATCCGGACGCGATCGAGGCCATGGGCGGCCGCCGGATCGAGGCAGGCCAGGCCGCCGCCGCGCTGGACGAGGCGATCGACATCGTCCGGGGCGTCCTGGACGCGGGCGAGCCGCGCCCGCTGCGGCACCTGGGCGCGCACTACCGCATCCCGCAGGCGCAGCGGGGTCCGCTGCCCGCCCATCGCATCCCGATCTGGCTCGACGGCGACCAGTCACCGATGTTGCGGCTCGCCGGGCGCAAGGCGGACGGCTGGGCGGCCACCCTGACCGCGTTCCGGCCCGGTGAGTACGCCGCCGCCAACAAGATCATCGACGAGGCCGCCCTGGAAGCCGGGCGCGAGCCCGCCGAGATCCGCCGCCTGCTGCACATCACCGCCGAGCACACCGTGCCGGAGCTGCTCGCGCTGGTGCTGGAGGACGGCGTCAGCACGCTCATCCTCCGGGCCGGCGACACCGCCACGCTGGATCGCTTCGCCCGCGAGGTGATGCCGGCGCTGCGCGAGGCCGTGGCCCGCGAGCTGCCGGCCGCGCCCACGGCCGTCTTCCGGCCCGCGGCGGTACGCGCCAAGCGCCGTCCCGGCATCGACTACGACAACGTGCCCCCGAGCCTGGCCGGGCAGGCCGTCGAGCCCGGTGACCTGGACTACGCCCGGGTGCGCTCGACGTACATGCGCGGCGGGGCGCCCGGTCTCGTCCTGCGGGCC
>NZ_JBEZGQ010000127.1:0-13327 GCF_040650095.1 Actinoplanes sp. NPDC048791
CGCCCACCGGCAGCAAGTGGCTCTACGGGCTCATCCCGTCCAGCCACTCCGCGATCGAGGCGCAGTTCGAGCTCGCCCCCGAGGGCGAGCAGCACACCCGCGGATCCGGTCGCCAGGTCCATCGACAGCCGCAGCAACTGGTCGCCGGGGAAGGCGAGCCCGCTGCGGAACGGCACGGCGTGCCAGGTGAGGTTGCGCAGCTGAAGGGCCAGCCGCTCGTCGTCACGGTCGTGCCCGGCGAGGTAGCGGATGATCCCGGCGCGTCCGGCGAACAGGCCGGCCTGGGCGTAGAAGGGGGAACGGGCGGCGAGGCTGATCGCGGCGCCGGCCCGGGCCAGGCCGTCGTCGGCGCGGTGGGCCAGCACCTGGTCGAGGACAATGCCGATGCCCACGCTGCCCTGGGCCAGGTACGGCATGGTGCGCCAGCCCTCGTTGACCTCCAGCGCGCCGTCGGGGCGCACGACGCAGCGGTGCAGGTCCTGGCGCAGCGCGGTCACGGCCCGGTCGAGCAGGGTGGGGTCGCCGGTGCGCTCGTACATGCGCAGGAACAGCAGGGCGGGGCCGGTCCAGCCGTGGGTGAGGCCGGCGCGGGGCTGCCGTCCGCCGCTGACGGCCAGGTCACCGGCCGGGGGCTCGTCGGTGGCGATCTTCGCCAGCCGTTCGGAGACCAGATCGGTGGCCCGCCGGGCCGCGTCGTGCAGGGCCGTCTCGCCGGTGGCCTCGGCCAGGTGCAGCAGGTTGAGGCCGACCCCGGCCAGGCCGCTCATCAGGTCGGGGCCGAGCTGCTCCCACTGCTCGCCGAGGCAGCGTTCGACCACGTCGAGGGCCTCCTGGCGGCGGTCCAGCTCGTGCAGGACGTACGCGACGCCGTGCAGTCCGTCATAGAGGCCGAGCCGGGAGCCGGACTGCGGGTGCAGGGCCCGCCGGATCAGCCACTCCTCGAAGCCGGGGAACGGGCCGGCGCCGGTGACGGCGAGGGCGTGCAGCACCCCGGCGGCGCCGTACGCGAGATTCAGCCCGCCGGAGTGGAACTGCTCGATGTCGCCCGGGAACAGCCGGTCGTCGCGTTGTGGGGTGGCGCTGTCCACGATGGCGTCGGTGAGCCGGCGCATCATGGCCGGCCCGGAGGTGTCGGAGCGGTGCTGGGTGCTGCCGTGCGGGGCGGCCGGCCGGACGGTGATGGTGGCGACCGCCTCGCTCAGGAACTCCTCCGGCACGTCGAAGTGCTCGGCGATCACGGTGGCGAAGTCGCGGGCCTTCTCGGGCGCCAGCCGCAGCATCGCGGTCAGGGGCAGGAACAGGGCGAGCCGCAGGCAGGCCAGGGCGTACCGGTCGACGGCGGTCCCGGTGATGCCGCGGGGGGCCGCGAAGCCCTGGTTGCGCAGGCCGGGCCGGCGATAGCCGTCGGCCGGGCCGGCGACCTCGAAGTCGATGAGCACCGCCGTGTCGGCGTCCGGGCCCTCGGTGCGCACCAGCACGTTGAACAGGTGCAGGTCGCCGTAGACCAGGCCGCGCTCGTGGATCGCGTCGACGGTCCGCTCGATCTGCCGGTAGATGTGCAGCGCCCACCGGGTGTATGCGCGGTAGTCCTCGGCACTCGCCTCCGGGTCGATCAACGGGTAGCGGTCGACCAGCAGCTTGTTGAGCGGCTTGGCGTCGATGTACTCCAGGGCCAGGAACTCGTGCTCGCCCAGCTGGAACCGGTCGTGCACCCGGGGCACGCTCGGGAGATCGGACAGCCGCTCCAGCGCCTCCTGCTCCCGGCCCAGCCGCGCGATCGCGTCCACCCCGTCGGCGTCGAGGCCGGCGTGCGGCCGCGCCTCCTTGAGGACCACGGGCTCGCCGGTGCGGGTGTCGGTGCCGCGGTAGAGGCCGCCGCCGTTGGAGAAGTGGATGACCTCCTCGATGGTGTACGGCAGGTCGACGACGGTCGTGGCGTTGCGGGCGGCCAGATGCGCGCCGAGGAACGGCGGCAGCGACACCCACTCCGGGGTCCGGAAGACCGGGTCGCGCCGGTCGGGCACCAGCGTGCCGGCCGGGTCGGCGATGGCCGGCTCGACCACCCCGTCGGCGACGCAGTAGCGGGCGGCGAAACCGCCGTAGCGCACGTGCACCGGTCCGTCGCCCAGGCGCAGGTCACTGAGGATGTACGGGCCCGGCTCGCCGTCGAGCAGCGCGCTGAGCTCCTTGCAGACGACCTCCAGCTCGGCGTCGTCGCGCGGGTAGACGGTGATGAACTTGCCGCTGGTGCCGCGCCGGGCGTACTTGGCGTTGCGCATCAGCAGCGCCGCCCGGCCGTGGATGAACTTGAACGGCAGGCCGCGGTCGTGGCAGTAGCCGAAGACCTGGTCGAGGATGCGCTCGGCGTTGTCCAGGCAGGCGGAGATGTGGATCTTCCAGCCCTGCTCGGGCAGCTCGCCGCCGGCCGGTCCGTAGATCAGCCAGTCGTCGAGGGTCTCGCGCTGCCAGCCCCCGGGCACCGGACGCCGGGCGGCGGCGAACCAGGTCGCCTCGGGCCGGGCGCTGGTCAGGGAGTCGTAGAAGTACGGATCGGTGACACAGAACCGTTCGTAGTGCTTGTCCATCGCCCGGCTCCCCTCGTCCCGCTCCGTGTGCTTTCCTGCCTCTCAGTCTGGTCAGGTGGAGGGAGCCGGCGTAGTGAGCGCTGTCATCAGGTCAGGGTGTGATGCGTGAGGGAGAACTGCTGACATCCGTCATGTTTGGACGGCCAGATAGCTCACTGGCAGGCGCGCCGGGCCGTAGACGGCCTCCGTGGGAGCCAGCCATTCCGCCTCACCGGCCGAGGTCAGACCCCGCAGGTGGGTGGCGAGGCGGGGGAGTGCCTCCTGCAGCTCCACCCGGGCCAGGGCCGCACCGAGGCAGTAGTGGATGCCGCCGCCGAAGGTCAGCTGCCCGGAGGGTTCGCGGCGGATGTCGAAGGTGTCGGCGCGGGCGAAGACGGCGCTGTCGCGGTTGGCCGACCCGGTGATCGGCAGCAGGCACGTCCCGGCCGGGAACACCGTGCCGTGCAGCTCCACGTCGGACTTGGCGATCCGCGGCACGCCCAGCAGCGCCGACGGGCAGAACCGGACGACCTCCTCGGCGGCGTTCGCGGCCAGGTCCGGCCGGTCGGCCAGCAGGCTCCACTGATCCGGGTACGCGATGAAGGTGTCGACCGCCTGGGCCAGCTGGAACTGCACAGTGCCCTGACCGGCGGACAGCATCGTGATGACCATGGCGCGCAGCTCGGCGTCGTCGAGCAGTTCCCCGGACTCCTCGGCCAGGATCAGCGCGCTCAGCAGGTCCTCACCCGGTGCGCTGCGGCGGGCCTCGATCAGCCCGTCGATGAACAGGTTGAGGCTCTGCACGGCGGTCTCGATGCGCCCGGCGTGCTCGGCCACGCTGAAGCCGAAGATGAGCCCGACGTCGTGCGCCCACCGGTTGACCTGCGCGCTGTCGCCCTCCGGGATGCCGATGAACTCGCACACCACCCGCAGGCTGTACGGCTCGGCGAACGCGGCCACGAAGTCCACCCCGCCGGTGCCGGACATGGCGGCGATCAGCTCATCCGCGCAGGCCCGCACGCTCGGGCGGAAGTCCTGCACCCGCCGTACCGTGAAGGCTTTGCTCACCAGCCGGCGCAGCCGCTGATGGTCCTCGCCGTCGGCGTTGAGCAGGAAGCTGCGCATCGTCTCGACCAGCGGCCCGTCGGTGATGCCCTGCAGCGCCAGAAAATCCACCCCGGGGGTACGCAGCTGACGCATCCCCAGCAACGTCTGCACCGGCTCGTGGCGCAGCACGGCCGGGCCGACCGGGGACTGCGCCCACCAGCTCTGCTCGCGCAGGGCGGCCAGCACCTCGTGCGGCCGGGAGCGGAACTCATCGCCGTACAGGTCGAGAACCGGTGTCGACACGGGGTCCGCCTTCGTCCCGGCGGCCCGCCCACCGGGCCGGTTGTCCCCGAGCATAGGGGCGCCCGGCGCCGGCCCGTGTCACCCGGAATCGGTATTGCGGGCCGCCCACATCTCCCGGGTCATCTCGTACTCGACCTCGCCCAGGTCCGCACCGGGCAGCGGGTCGTCCCAGACCGGGAAGTACGTGCGCACGTAGCGCATTCCGACGGCGGCCATCACGCCCCTCGACCCGGCGTTCACCGCCATGGTCTGGGCGATCACCCGGGTCTGCCCGACGGTCTCGAACGCGTGAGCCAGCAACGCCCGGGACGCCTCACTGGCCAGGCCCTGCCGCCAGTGGCGGCGCAGCAGGCGGTAGCCGAGCTCGGCGACGGCCGGGTCGTCGGGCTGGTCGGGACCGTGCGCCGGCGGCAGCATCATGAGCCCGACGAAATCGTCCTCGTCGCCGGGGGACCGGTACGCCATCCAGTAGCCCAGCCCGTCGACCTTGCGTCCCAGCGCCATCCGCTCGGCGTGGGCGGCGACGACCTCCTCGCGCGGCCGCGCCCGGCCGAAGATGTAGCGCAGCACCTCCGGATCCGAGTCGAGCTCGACCTCCTGGTCGAGGTGCCGGTCGGCCAGCGGGATGAGCATCAGCCGCTCGGTCCGCAAGATCGGTTGTGGCATCCCGCCACGATCACACACCGCCCGGGGCAGCGCGAGGCGATTTCGGGCCCGTCCACCGACCGTTGACAGTGGACGCGGCGGCTGATGAGGATGACGGGGTTCCGCCACCAGGGAGGCGCCCGCCATGTCAGCTCACGTCAGCCGGCGTCATGTCCTGCGGATCGGCGGGGCGACCCTGGCGGTCACCGCGGCCGCACCGGCCCTGCCCGCGCTCGCGGCCGCTGCCGTGCAGGCCGACCTGGTCATCTACGGCGGGACCGCGGCAGGTCTGGTCGCCGCGGTCCAGGCCCGGCGGATGGGCCGTACCGCCGTGGTCGTCGAGCCGGGCACGCACCTGGGCGGCCTGACCACCGGCGGGCTGGGCTTCACCGACAGCGGCGTCAAGGAGTCCATCGGCGGCATCGCCGGGGAGTTCTACCGCCGGGTGTACGCGAAGTACAACGGCACGGTCGTCACCCCCACCTCCCCGGCCCGGTTCACCTTCGAGCCGCACGTGGCTCGCGCGGTGCTGGACGACCTGCTGGCCGCGGCCGGGGTGCCCGTCTACCTCGGGGCCCGGCTGAGCTCGGTGACCCGCTCGGGGGCCCGGATCACCGAGCTGGTGACCGACAACGGCCAGGTGTTCCGCGGGCTGATGTACGTCGACGCCGGCTACGAGGGCGACCTGATGGACCGGGCCGGGGTCAGCTGGACGCTCGGCCGGGAGGCCAACACCGAGTACGGCGAGACGATCAACGGCGTGCAGCTGCGGGACAAGCACCAGTTCGACCGGCCCGTCGATCCGTACGTGGTCGCGGGTAACCCGGGCAGCGGGCTGCTGCCGGGCATCTCGGCGAGCCCGGTGGCCCCGAACGGCACCGCCGACGACCGGATCCAGGCTTACAACTTCCGGATGTGCCTGACCCGCGACGCCGGCCGCATCCCGTTCCCTAAGCCGGCCGGTTACGACCCCGCGGAGTACGAGCTGCTCCGGCGGTACATCGAGGCCGGCTACGCCGGGCCGTTCTTCACCACGCAAGGTGTCGGCGGCGGCAAGACGGACTCCAACAACAACGGCGCGGTCTCGACCGACTTCATCGCTCGCAACTACGCGTACCCCACCGCCGGGCCCGCCGCGCGGGAGGCGATCGTCGCCGAGCACCGGACGTACCAGCAGGGCCTGATGTGGTTCCTCGCCAACGACCCGGGGCTGCCGGCCTCGGTCCGCACGGCGACGGCGTCCTGGGGGCTGCCGGTCGACGAGTTCACCGCGTCCGGCGGGTGGCCGCCGCAGCTCTACGTCCGCGAGGCGCGGCGGATGCGGTCGGCCTACGTGATGACCGAACGGGACTGCCGGGGATCGACGCGCGCCGGTGATCCGGTCGGGCTGGCCAGTTACACCATGGATTCGCACAACTGCCAGCGGGTCGTCGTGGGCGGTGCGGTCCGCAACGAGGGCGACGTGCAGACCGGCGTGCCGGGACCGTTCCCGATCAGCTACCGCTCGATCGTGCCGTCCCCGGCGCAGTGCGCGAACCTGCTGGTGCCGGTGTGCCTGGCGGCGAGTCACATCGCGTACGGGTCGATCCGGATGGAACCGGTCTTCATGATCCTGGCCCAGTCGGCGGCGACCGCGGCGGTGCTGGCCATCGACGCGGCGGTGCCGGTGCAGCAGGTGAGCTATCCCGCCCTCGAGGCCCGGCTGCGCCAGGACGGCCAGCTGCTGCGGTGGCCGCTGACCGGCACCGGCGAGGTCATCGTCGACAACGCCGCCACGTCCGGGGTGACCCGCGCCGGCACCTGGGTCCGCAGCACCGCGACCGGCGGCTTCTACGGCCCGGACTACGAGCACGACGGCAACACGGCCAAGGGGGTCAACCGGCTGCGGTTCACGCCGGCCCTGCCCACCGCCGGCAGCTACGCGGTGTACCTGCGGTGGACCGCGCACGAGAACCGGGCGGGCAACGTGCCGGTCGACGTCGTGCACAGCGGCGGCACCACGACCCGGACCGTCGACCAGCGGGTGTCCGGTGGTCAGTGGGTGTCGCTGGGCACGTTCACCTTCGCCGCCGGCAGCACCGGGAGTGTGCTGATCCGGACGGAGTCGACCACCGGCTACGTCGTTGCCGACGCCGTACGCTTCGTGCCGGCCTGATGCCGCGCCCGGCCCGGGCTGTCACGGCACTGTTTGCGAGGGCGCCGCGACGGTGAGCCGCCGCAGCTGCCGGACCACCGGCAGGGTGAGCAGCAGTCCGAGCACCGGCACGAGGAATGCGATCCGCAGCCCGACCGGCTCGGACAGCAGGCCGAGCAGGACCGCGCCGATCAGCGCGCCGCCGTAGTTGAACAGGTTGACCCGGGCGATCACCTCGTCGCTGTTGCCGGGTACGGCGTGCCCGGCGGCGCTGAACGCCAGCGGCACCAGCACGCCCACCCCGAGGCCGGTGAGGGCGAATCCGGCGACGGCCACCGCGACCGACGGGACCGCGACGACCAGGCCGCAGCCCACCGCGCAGACCAGCAGGGACGCGCCCGCGGCGGCGACCACGCCGGTGCGGGGCACGACATGGTCGCCGACCAGCCGGGAGACGAGCACCGCGACCTGGTACGCCGCGTAGCCCAGCGGCGCGACGGAGTCCGCGGCCAGCAGCGTGTCGTGCAGGTACACCGAGCTCCAGGTGCTGACGGCCGAGTCGGCGAGGAACGCGGTGAAGATCAGCGCACCGCAGATGAGCACGACCCGCCGGCTGCCGTCGCGCGGGTGGCGGTGCCCGGTCAGGTCGGGCATGACGGTGCGTGCGGGTTCGTACCCGCGCCAGCCGGTCAGCGCCACCAGGACGGCGAACCCGCCGGCGACGCCCACGGCCACGCCGGCGCCGGCCCCGCTCGCCACGAAGGCCGACATCAGCAGCGCGGCGATGAAGGCGGCGGCGGTGTAGGCGGCGAAGAGCCGGTTCATCACGCTGCGGCCCAGCCGGGCCTGGACGAGCACACCCTGCATGCTCAGCGAGGCGTCGACGGTGCCCAGGCCCACGCCGTACGCGATGAGGACGGCCACGAACACAGCCGTCGGGGTGTGGAAGGTGGTGAGCCCGAGCGCGACGCCGATCGTCACCAGCCCGCCGGCCAGGGCGAAGCGGCTGCCCAGCCGGGCGGCGACCGCGTCCGCGACCAGTGAGCCGCCGGCCGCCGCGACCACGACGAGCAGCAGGATCGCCGACACCAGGGCGTCGTCGAGACCTTGGCGCTCCTTGAACATCGGCAGCGCGGTGACGACCGCGGCGTACCCGAGGCCCTGTGCCGCGTAGCCCGCGCCGATCCACCGGGCCCGGGTGCCACCGGAGGGTTCGGCAGCCGTCATCCGTGGTCCGATCGGCAAACATGTGAATTGTTCACGATCTCCATGGGCGCTCACTCTGGCACGTGCGCGCCCGCACGTCGATAGCGACTTCTTGACAATCGCGCCACGGAGCCGGAATCATTCGTTAACGTCAATGTTACCGTTCACATCAGCCGATGAGGTGCTCGTGAGACGTCGTACTCTGCTATCCGCGCTGGGGGCGAGCGCCGCCGCGGGTGCCCTGATCCGGCCCGGCGCCGCCCAGGCCGCCACCTACTCCGGCTACGCGATGGCGTACTTCACGGAGTCGCCGTCGATGAGCGCCGCCAGTTACAACCTGCACCTGGCGGTCAGCAGCGACGGCCTCGCCTGGACGCCGCTCAACCAGAACCGGCCGGTCGCGACGCCGACCGCGGGCAGCGGCGGGCTGCGCGACCCGTTCATCCTGCGCAAGCAGGACGGTACGTTCACCGTGCTGGCCACCGACCTCAACGGCACGAACTGGTCCTACCAGAGCCAGTACCTGCACGTCTGGGACTCCACGGACCTGCGCAGCCTCCGCAACTACCGGCTGCTCAAGGTGCACTCGCTGGCCACCCACGCCTGGGCCCCGGAGGCCTTCTGGGACGCCGCCCGCGGCCGCTACGCCGTGGTCTTCTCCGCCGTGGTCAACGGGCACAACGTGCTGATGGTCTCCTACACCGCCGACTTCGTCACCGCCTCGGCGCCGCAGGTCTTCTTCGACCCCGGCTACGACGCCATCGACGGCAACTTCGTCACGGTCGGCGGCGTCACCTACATGTACTACAAGAACAACACCAACAGCACGCTGCTGGGCACCCGGTCCACCTCGCTGAACCCAGGGAGCTTCAGCGTCTACACCGGCGCCATCGGCCCCGGCCGCGGCGTCGAGGCCCCGCAGATCGTGAAGTCCAACAGCGCGAACGTCTGGTACATGTGGGGCGACACCTGGAGCCCGAACGGCCGGTTCTACTGCTGGCAGAGCGGCGACGTCGCGGGTGGCTCGTGGAGCCTGCTCAACGACCGTGCGTACACCCAGCCGCTGAACTCCAAGCACCTGGGCATCACCGCGATCACCGCGGCCGAGCTGTCCGGGCTCACCGCGACCTGGGGCACGCCGTCCTGGAACCGGCTCAAGTCGTACAACTTCCCGGACCGCTACGTCCGGCACGCCGACGGGGTGGGGCGCGTCGACGCGTACCCGTTCGACCCGTACCAGGATCAGCTGTGGACGCTGGTGCCCGGCCTGGCCGACCCGGCCGGGGTGTCGCTGCGGTCGGTGAACTATCCCGACCGCTACCTGCGGCACGCCAACTACGCGCTGGTGCTCAACACGAACGACGGCACCAGCGGTTTCAAGGCCGACGCCACCTTCCACCGGGTCGCGGGCTGGGCCGACGCCGGCTGGACGTCGCTGCGCTCGCACAACTTCCCGGACCGCTACGTGCGGCACAGCGGCTACGTGCTGCGGATCGATCCGATCACCGCCGGCTCGTCGGGCACCGACAAGCAGGACGCCACGTTCCACATCGGCTACTAGCCAGGGGGTGAGGACGAACAGGGGGTGAAGACAAAGAGGCGCCGCTGCGAATTCCACGGGGGAAGAACTCGCAACGGCGCCGTAGGACCAACTTAAACGACAACGCCCGGCGCTGTCTAACCGGTGGACTATCCACTTTCGGTCGTGTCGTCCTCGGCGCGCACCTTTTCCGGCGCGGGCGGGGTGCCGGGGGCGGTCGGACCGCCCAGGATGTCGAGCATCTGCAGCACCTGGCGGCGTACCGCCGGGGTCATGTCGCCCGCCCGCATGGCGATCATGCGGACCTGCCGGTCGGCGAGCTTGCGGCGCAGCTCCCGGGCCTCCGGGTCGTCGTCGGCCGGGCCGTGCTCGCCGAGCAGGAACGAGGCGGTGACCGGCGCGCTGCCGGGCGCCCGCCGCTCGTCGAAGAACTTGGCGATCGCCTTGAGCACGGCGACGGTCGGGTTGGTGTTGGTCCCCGAGCGCAGTGTGGCGAGATACACCCGCGAGACGCTGGTGTCGTGGGCCGGGTCGTCGGTGATCGCCCGGGCCACCTGCGGGGTCGAGTACTCGCGGGTGCGCCCGCGGTCGTCGACCCAGGTGACGGTGGCGAACAGCTCGTTCAACCGGGCTGCCACCGTGGCCGGCGGCCGGCCTGCACTGTCGGACATGTCGTCGAGGCTCCCACGCCTGTCGTCATCGGTTAACCGTCGGGGCCGCGGATCCGCCTTGACCGGTGTCAGCCGTTAAATATAGTGTCGCAAAGTAATTTCGTGCCGACAGTGGACGACGCGGGCCTGTTCCGACCGATCACGGGGCGGCCGAGACCGGGCCCGCACCTCACCGCACGGCGAGCTCCCGCGAGATCCCGACGAGTCGGCGGGCGTCACTCTCCAGATCGTCACCCCCGGGCACGAGGACGGGATCCGCGTCCACGATGGGGCTCTCCGCCTCCTTCGCGCGCAGCGCACCGCGGATCACGCCGGCCCAGTGCTCCTCGTCCTGCTGGGCCCCGGTGCGGCCCGCCGACACTTCGAAGTACGGCCCCAGCAGCACCAGCCCGTCACGGATCTCGACGACCCGCCGGTAGAAGCGGTAGTGGCTGCTGTCCCAGCCGAGCCGGCCGCGCCACGAGACGGCGGGCACCCGGCCCAGCACCAGCTGCGGGAACGCCTGATCCACGGCGGTCCACAGCGGCTCCAGCTGGCGGTAGTAGCGCCGGTGCGCGCGCCACAGCGGCACCGAGACCAGCATGCCGACGACCGCCGCGTAACTGACGCCGACCACGAACGCGAGCGCGCCCGCGGCGACGCCGGTCAGGTAGACGAAGGTGAAGACGCGTACGGCGGGCGGGGCCGGCTCGACAGTGGCCTGGAGCAGGGCCAGCACCGACTTGGTGGCGTCGGCGATCAGGAAGGCGCAGACCGCCACGCTCAGGATGATCAGACCGCGGCGCAGCCGGGCGGTGCCGGCGGCGCGCACGTACGCGATGGACCAGCGCAGCGACTGCGAGTGCGCGTACGCCATGTAGCCGAGCACGGCCACGACGAACACGGTGGCGTGCGGGTTGGCGCCGTTGGCCGTCTCGGCGGGATCGGCGCGCACCGCGGGCGGGGCCAGGGACCAGGCCACGACCGCGATCAAGATCCCGGCCGCCAGCGGCAGGGCCTGCACGCGTACGGCGCGACGGGCCGCCCGCCCGCGCATCGAGTACGTGAGGAACGCCAGCAGGAAGTACGCCGCGGCCATCGTGCCCACGTTGACCACCAGGCTGCGTACCCCGGCCCCGGCCCGGTCGAGCAGCGGCTCGAGCGGCGGCAGATTGGCCGTGAAGCTCAGGGTCGCGCACACCACGCAGGCCGCCACCGCACGCAGCGGCAGATCCTCCGGCGCCCGCCAGAGCTGGACGACCTTGTTGAGCACGCCGGTCCACAACGCGACGGCGATGACGGCGAGCAGGACGGGCGCCACTACAGCCAGCCCTGGTGGTGCGACAGTGACGAGCCGAGCCGCTCTGCACCGGCGGGATAGAGGGGATTGAGGACGCTGGCCCACTCCAGGATGACGGTGGCGATCAGCTCCGCCTCCCGCTCGTAGGCCGAGTCGTAGCAGGTGCGGCGCAGCGCCCGGGTGCTGCCGCCGGGGCGCTCGTCCGGGGTGAGCGCCGCCCAGGCCTGGTCGTCGCCCTCGTCGCTGGGATGGTCGGCGATGAGGTGTCCGATCTCATGCAGGATGATGTGATCCTGGTGCGGACGCGTGGTCTCGCGTTGGTAGAAGATGACGTCCATGGATTCCGTCATGAACCAGAGCCCGAACGGCCCTGGCACCTTGATCGGATGGTCCACCAGCCGGATCGGGCGGCCCCGCTGCCGGGCCAGCCGCGCGCACAGCTCCCGGACGTCCAGGGGCGGCCGCACATCCAGCTCACGCAGCAGCGTCCGGCACCGCTTGCGCAGCCTGCGATCGCTCACCCTGAAGCCCGCCCCCTCGCCGCCGGTGAAGTCATCGAAGGATATCCAACAACCATGACGAAAGTACTCATCGCCGGCGGCGGCGTCGCCGGTGCCGCGACCGCGCTCGCCCTGCACCGGGCCGGGATCTCCTCGATCGTCCACGAGGCACACCCGTCCGGCGGGGACGACGCCGGCGCCTTCCTGACCGTGATGGCCAACGGGATGGCCGCGCTGGAGTCGATCGGCGCCGGCCCGGCCGTCATGGCGGCCTCCTATCCGGCCGCGGCGGTGGAGCTCTTCAACGCCGAGGGCGCGCATCTGCAGCACCGGGCGATCGAGGGTACGGCCCGCACCCTGAGCCGCGCGGCCCTGTACAGGGTGCTCCAGGACCTGGCGATCTCCCGGGGCATCCCGGTCGTGCACGGCAAGCGGCTGACCGGCGCCGCGACTGTCGACGGTGGCGTCGAGGCCCGTTTCGCCGACGGCACCCACGCCCGGGGCGACGTCCTGATCGGGGCCGACGGCATCCACTCACCGACCCGCCGCCTCATCGACCCGCAGGCGCCGACCCCGCGCTACACCGGCCAGCACGTCATCTACGGCTACGCGGACGGCAACCCGGCCGGCAGCGCACCGGACGCGTACCACATGGTCTTCGGCGCTCGTGCCTTCTTCGGCTTCACCGCTCCGGGCGACGGGCGCACCTGGTGGTTCGCCCGCCTCACCGGCGACAGCCGCCCCGCCGGGACGACGGCCGCGCAGTGGCGCGAGCTCGTCCTCGACGCCGTACGCGACGACGCCACCCCCGCGGCGGCGATCATCGAGGCGACCGGCGGCGACGTGGTGGGCGGCGACTCCTACGACATCCCGACGACGCCGAGCTGGCACAACGACCGGATGGTGCTGGTGGGCGACGCCGCGCACGCCGCGTCCCCGGCGGCGGCCCAGGGCGCCTCGATGGCGCTCGAGGACGCCGTCGCGCTGGCCGCCGCTCTGCGGGAGCATCCGGAGCCCGCCACGGCGTTCGCCGCCTACTCGGCGCGGCGCCGCGCGCAGACCGAGGAGACGGTGGCGGCCAGTGCCCGAATGGGCCGGCCGACCGCCTGACATTCCCCCTCGTTCTGCCGCATAGTGACGGGGGTCACCTCAGGCGCAGAACCGTGGACAGCTGGGAGTCGTCTTGCGTGGTGTGAGACGAAGCCTGGCCGCGGCCGACGAGGAGACCCTCGTGCGCCGGACGGCCACCGGGGACCGGCCCGCGTTCGACGAGCTGTACCGCCGCACCTCGCCGTGGCTCGCGGCGCGGCTGCGACGCCGGTGCGCCGACGAGGACGTGGTCGCCGACGTGCTCCAGGAGACGTACCTGGCGGTCTGGCGGGCGGCGGGCAGCTTCGCCGGCGCGGCCACCGAGGGCAGCGCGGTGGGCTGGCTCTGG